>JAOTWT010000390.1 GCA_029862725.1 Acidobacteriota bacterium
CATTGTTTGGCAGGTTGGGGCGTTCGACGAGATCGGAATTGCCGGCAGATTGACTCTGGACACGGGAAAAGCCGGAATCGCGTTGACCATACTCTGGATCGTGTGGCTCACGAATGCCTACAATTTTATGGACGGGATCGACGGGCTGGCCGGGTTGCAGTCCGTTGTAGCGGGTGCCGGATGGGCATTGCTTGCCGCTTTTTTCGGATTTGAAACGATTCTCATCGTCGCGCTGTTGCTGATGGCGTCATCACTGGGATTCCTGGTTCACAACTGGCCGCCGGCACGCGTATTCATGGGTGATGTCGGCAGCGCTTTTTTGGGCTTTATGTTTGCGGTAGTCCCCATTCTCGCGATCGATTCAGCCGGTTCCGATTCGTTGAAGGTAAGACTCCCGATTATCGGGCTTGCGATTGTGTGGTTATTCGTGGCCGATACGATATTTACGCTCGGGAAGCGTATAATCGAAGGCGACAAGATCTGGAGCGCGCATCGAAAGCACTTTTACCAAAGGCTTGTAAGGGCCGGCCTTTCGCACCTGCGTGTCACGGTTTTTTATGGAATCTTGATGACGATCGTCATCCTTGCGGCATTGGCAAGTTCGTTAACCGGCGATTTCACGGCCCTTTATGCTGCTGCTGCCGCGGCAGCGGCCATACCGGGGCTGCTGCTTTTGAGATTGCACCGTATTTCCAGATGAACGCGTCTCGGGGCGCTAAGCCGCCATATATATGAGCAGCGATCAAAAGTGGCATTTACTAAACTCGAGGCTTCAGCGGCTGCAATGCGTGGAGGTGTCGGACCGGCTACGAACGGAAGGTATCGAATGCGTTGTGCTCAAGGGGCCGGCGATCGAACGCTTTTATCCTGCGGAGAAAACAAGACCTTCCATCGATCTCGATATTGCGGTTCAGCCGGGGGATTTCTCAAGGGCACTCGAGCTTCGATCGGATGGGGCACTTGGTAATTACAATATCGACGTGCATAAGGGCTTTCGGCATTTCGATACGCGCGGTTGGGAACCGGGTTTTGAGAGGTCATCAATGATCGATCTCGAGGAAGGCCGGATCCGTGTACTCGCTGGGGAGGATCAGCTTCGACTGACCTGTATTCATTGGCTCACGGACGGCGGCGAAAGAAAGGAGCGCCTTTGGGATATACATTACATAGTTTGCGGATGTCGCCCGGATTTTGATTGGGATTATTTTCTGAACTCGAACGGGCAGGTCAGACGGGAATGGATGATTGCGATGATCGGGCTTGCGCACAAATATACAGGCCTCCCACTCGAGGACCTGCCGTTCCGGGCCGAAGATTTGGAATTGCCAAAATGGCTTGTCAGTACGCTCGAGCGGCGCTGGAGGGACCCAGTGGCTTTTGCGCCTCTCGATACAAGCGTGGGGTCACCGGTACGGTTTTTACAGCAGGTGCGCCGCCGGTTTCCGCCGAACGCGGTGATGGCGACCGTTGGACTTGAGGGAAGGTTCGACGAAGGAACTCGATTCGGTTACCAGGTACGATATTTTCTGAAACAGATGATGCCATCGGTTTCTCGTGTGTTACGTGCGTTTTCTTCGAGGTTTCGAAAATGAGCCGGGACCTGACGCTCGTAATTGAAACCTCGATCGGCGGCGGCTCGATTTCTTTGTGGGAAGCTGGTCGTCTGCTCGAATCGGAAGTGAGCGGGGGTAAATGGGCCAAAAGCGAGGAATTACTGAAGCGGATCGAGGATTTGTGTTTGAACCTCGGAGTTACGGTAAGGGATGTCGAAAGGATAGTTTGTTCAAAAGGCCCGGGCAGCTACACGGGAATAAGAGTCGGCCTCGCGACGGCAAAGGGCCTCGCGAGATCTACCGGAAAAGACTTTTACGCATTTTCCAACGCGGACGTGCTTTTATCGTTGGCAGAAGACACTGAATCTGCTGCGGCGGTTCTGGACGCCGGCCGCGATAACTACATCTTGTGCACTCGCGGCGAGGACGGAATCGAAATGAGCGTGCTTGGCTCCGATGTGCTTTTGGAAAAGGCGTCTCGGGACGGAATCTCCACCATTATTGCGGCGGTTGCTGATTTCGAGCGTTTGAAATCGACAGTTGCAGACCACGGCCTTAAAATCAAGGACGCGTCCGATAACGTAAACAAGGCACTTTATGAGTTATTCCGGGAGGATCCGGAAGCCGGTCGCGACCAAACCCCTGTGTATGGAAGAGAATTCAAATATCGATCCGATTAAAGGGGACGGAGGGCTGATCATTAGAAGTGCCCTGGAAGCGGATGCCTCCACGATCAAAGCGGTTGAGCGTGCCTGCGGGCTAAGCGAGTGGAGGGAATCGGCGTATAAAACGATTGCCGGAAATGACTCAGGCATTCTGCTAATTGCCGCGTTTCCGTCGGGCATTGCCGGTTTCTGCCATACGCGTCTGATAACGAAACCAAAGCAACCTCCGTTCGAAAAAATGACGTTCCTAGATCCAAAAACCAACCGCCAAGAACCCAAAGACTCCTTCGAAACTGTTCAGGCAGAACTCTGCAACTTGGGAATCCTCAAGGTATTTCGAAGAAATGGGGCCGGGACCGGACTTTTGCGGGAGACGATTCGCCGATTAGCGGAATTTTCTTCTTTTTCGCTATTTTTGGAAGTCAGGAGGTCAAATTCGACCGCCATAGGATTTTATGACGGATTTGGGTTCAAAAAATCCGGAATAAGGCCGGGTTATTATCGAAAGCCGCGCGAGGATGCCATGGTGATGGAATTCAGACGATGGAATCAACGGTTCTGAGCCAAATCTGAAACCACTTGCGGTAGTTTCGGGATTTGTTATAAAATCTAAGATACAGAGCAGGATACGACGCCTTGGGGGGCGTATGTTTTAGTTCTTTAACATTTTTGACAACCAAAAAAGGAAGGAAAAACAAATATGGACATTGCCACAACGGAGTCAGCGAAAGAAGAGTTGTTGAAACAAAGCCAGACGTTTCGTGATTTGGTTCACCAGCACGAGACTTACGAGAAACGTTTGAACGAACTTTCCCATCTGACATACCCAAGTGAGGATGAGCAAATAGAGGAAGTCAATATCAAAAAGAAGAAGTTGAATGTTAAAGATGAGATTTATTCGATGATCAACGAGTTCGGTAAGTCTCACTAAAATCGAATTACAGGAAGGCCGCCTAAGCGGTCTTTTTTGTCGCACAGTCATTTGGCGTGACAGCTGTGATCGCCGAAGAGGTTGGTACTGCGAATCCACCTGCGATTCGGACGGGGCCGCTCGCGAATGGCTCGCCCAGGTCAATCTTGTTTGTCAGGTTCCCATTTTCCAGATCTATGAGGAGGGCGGTCGACGCACCGGAGGTAACGAATACCGCGTGCGTATCATCCAGGAACACGCTGCCGAGGACGCGTCCGGCGAGTTTTCGCTTCCATATCTTCTTACCGTTCAATCCCGAGACCCTATAGACAAAATTGTCCTTCGAGGAGACGATCACGTCTCTGCCGAAAATACTCAATTTGCTTATACCGGCTCCGGTCTTTGTTTTCCAGATGATCCGCTGTGTATCGGTATCCAAAGCATACACATTTCCGCTCCCGTCGGCGGTAAAAATAATCCCGCGATCCGAAACGACGATCGAGGCCGGAACGCCCGAAAGGTTTACCTGGGCGAGCTCGTCGTCCTTGCCGTAAT
>JAOTWT010000391.1 GCA_029862725.1 Acidobacteriota bacterium
GCCGTTTTCGATAAGAAAGGAGATTGAAGAAGATCAAAATACGGCGCTCGGAATAGTGATCGGTTCCATGCTAATCAGTATTGCAATAATTATCGCCGCCGCGACGATTGGGTAGATTGCAACTGAAGACTGATGACTGATTACTGGTTACCTGGTCCGATATGTTTCGCTGACTGATAGCACTTGCGTTTTGCCAATATGAAACGGTGGGCCAAGTCAGTCTTCAATAGTTTTCAGTTAAATAATGAACCGCACACCCCTTCTTTTCCTGAACGTTTTTATCATCGCCACGTGCGGACTCATATATGAACTACTCGCGGGCACGCTCGCAAGCTATGTTCTCGGCGATTCGGTCACGCAATTCTCCGTAATAATCGGCCTGTATCTCTTCGCGATGGGAGTCGGTTCCTGGCTTTCACGGTTCATCGAATCAAATCTGGCAGAAAGATTCATAGATGTTGAGTTGGCGGTCGCCGTCCTCGGCGGCATATCGGCTCCGCTTCTGTTTCTGAGTTTTGCGGCTGTTTCCTATTTCAGCGTGATCTTGTACGGAGTCGTGTTTGGAATCGGCACTCTTGTCGGACTCGAGATACCGCTCCTGATGCGGATCCTTAAAGACGAGCTCGATTTTAAGGAACTGGTCGCTCGTGTGCTTGCCCTCGACTATGTTGGGGCGCTTGCGGCCTCGCTCTTGTTTCCGCTGTTTCTCGTCCCGACTCTGGGACTCATTCGAACGTCGCTTCTCTTTGGCATTTTTAACGGAGCCGTTGGCCTCTGGGGGACATGGCTCCTGGAGTCATTGCTCAAGCCGAACAAGATAATTTTTCTCCGCGTAAAGGCCGTCATAGTGATCGCGATTCTCGCGGCCGGGCTCATCAAGTCCGAATCTCTGACGAACCTCGCGGAATCCGAACTGTTTCAGGACGCGATCGTTTTTGCACGCAGTTCGAAGTATCAAAGGATCGTCGTTACCCGCGGAAGGACCGGCTTCGCAATGTTTCTCAACGGCAATCTGCAATTCAACTCGTTTGACGAATACAGGTATCACGAGGCGCTTGTCCATCCTGCGATGGCGGCATCGGGAAAAAACCCGGAAAGGATTTTGGTACTTGGCGGCGGAGACGGACTGGCGGTTCGGGAAATTCTAAAATACAAATCGGTCAAAAAGGTGACGCTTATCGATCTGGATCCCGAGATCACTTCGCTTGCGACAAAGCTTCCGCTTTTGTCGGAGCTGAACAAAAATGCATTCGACGACAAGCGGGTGGAAGTCGTCAACGCAGATGCCTTTGTCTGGCTTTCCGAAATTAAAACGGAACCGTTCGATGCGGCGATCGTAGATTTTCCGGATCCCAACAATTTCGCCCTCGGAAAACTCTATTCGACCCGATTTTACAAAATGCTATGGGCAAAACTAAAACCCGATGCGGCTGTCGCCATCCAAAGTACTTCCCCACTCTATGCCCGGAAGTCGTTTTGGTGTATCGCGACTACTCTTGAGGCCAGCGGGTTTTCCATTAGGCCGTATCAAACGACGGTTCCCTCCTTTGGCATATGGGGTTATGTGTTGGCAAAGAAAACCGCATTCGATCCACCGACGCAGGTCCCGGAAGGCCTCGAATTGAAGTTTCTCGACTCGGGCACGATGGCATCGATGTTTGAACTGTCGGCGGATATCGAACGCCCGGAGGATGAGGTTGAGGTCAACCGCCTCGATAACCAGGCGCTTGTCAGATACTACGAGGCTGAGTGGCGAAGGTTTGAATAAGATGCAGGCAATCGACAGCGGAAGTGGAGATCGGTTGTCTTTAAATAATCCGACCAGTAGTCCTGCAGATTTACGAATAGGAAACAGAGAACTGGTGACCAATGGCCACTGAGATGATCCGGCAAAACAATCCGTGCTGACTAGACGCGACATCCTAAAATCCTTCCTCGGCCTGCCGGTTGCACTTACGGCATGTAAGACAGATTACGCACAAACTGAAATTACCGGGGAGATCGTCGGAGCGTCGAGCAGCATGGGTCATATCCTACGCGAAAAACGGAACTGGGTACGCCCTAAAGCACCAACCGGTGAAGTCGATGTCGCGATTGTCGGTGGTGGCGTCGCGGGTCTCTCGGCCGCCTGGAAGTTAAAGAAAGAGGGGATTGAGGATTTTCAATTATTCGAACTCGAACCGCGCCTCGGCGGCACTTCCGCAAGCGATTCCGCAAACCTTGCAAATAATACCTTTAAACAAGTAGAGACCGGCGGGAAGTACGGTTATCCATGGGGTGCGCATTACCTTCCCGTTCCCTTTCGCGAAAACAAGGACCTCGTCGGTTTGCTCAATGAGATGGGTCTGATCGATTCGCGGAAAGAAAACGGCGATTTGGTCATTTCGGAGGAATTTCTGACGAGAGACCCGGAAGAACGGGTTTTTTACAAGGGGCGTTGGTATGAAGGCCTGTATCTGCACGCTGGTGAGAGCAGTGAAGACCGACGTCAGTTTGCAAGGTTTGAAAGGCTCGTTGCCTATTGGACGGGCTGGAAGGACAGCTCCGGAAAAAGGGCGTTCGCGGTTCCGGTAGCGGTCTGCTCAAACGACTCCGAAGTTACGAACCTCGACGCAATATCGTTTGCCGAGTGGCTGCGTCTCAACGAACTCAATTCAGCGAGGCTGCTTTGGTATTGTGATTACGCCTGCCGGGATGATTATGGTCTTCGGCTCGAACAGACGTCGGCATGGGCAGGATTGTTTTATTTTTGCTCCCGCGTCAGGCGTCCGGGCGGTGATTCGCAGCCGTTTATCACCTTTCCCGAAGGCAACGGACGGTTTGTAAGACACATGGCGTCGTCGGTCGATGAAAATGCCCACCGCGGCAGAATCGTAATCGAGCTAAAACCATTGGATGGTGGCGTGGAAGTCCTGATTCTAAACACCCAAACCCAACAAATTGAATTACTTAACGCAAACCGTGTGATATTCGCAGCACCTCTGTTTACCGCGAGTTTCCTGATTCAGGGCTTTGCGGAAGCGAGGCCCTTCGACCCGGGACAATTCCGGCATAATTCCTGGTTTGTCGCCAACCTTTTTCTCAAAGATCGTCCCAAAAACCGGTTCGAGCGCGATTTCCCGCTTGCCTGGGACAATGTCCTGTATGAAAGCAGGTCCCTGGGGTATGTAACCTCAACACATCAGAAAGGCATAGACTATGGGCCTACGATTTTGACATATTATTACCCGATGGCAGAGACCGACCTTCGCACAGGAATGTCAAAACTGCTCGCGCTGGATTGGAAAGAACTTGCCGACATCTGTTTTACTGATCTTGCACAGGCCCATCCTGACATTCGCCTACTTACGCAGCGGATCGATATCATGCGGTGGGGCCACGCGATGATCTCGCCGAGGACCGGTTTTATCTGGAGTGGAGAACGTGAAAAGGCGGCAAAGCCCTATCGGAACATACACTTCGCGCATTCTGATATGAGCGGGATCGCGATCTTTGAGGAGGCTTTTTTTCATGGAGTTTCGGCTGCAAATAAGATTTCACAGGAAGTAAGGGGATAATGGGAACCGTCGGCGGTAGCCGATGGCGAACGGAAATACTGATGGGAACCGTCGGCGGTAGCCGATGGCGAACTGAAATACTGATGGGAACCGTCGGCGGTAGCCGATGGCGAACAGGAATA
>JAOTWT010000392.1 GCA_029862725.1 Acidobacteriota bacterium
CCGGTCGGTTTGTCCTCTTTTCGCTCAAGGGTGAATCTGCCTTTCACATAGGCCGATCTCTTGCTGAGAACTGTGAACTCTATTTCGGAAAATGACAGCACGCCCATTTTTTCACGCGAATCGTACCCCTTCTTGTAGCGGTCGAACGCGGCTTGCCAGCCTTTTGATACGGAATTACCGGAAACAAAACGCATATCATCCGACTTCCAATAGCCGTCCATAAATCCCTCGATATCACCTTCATTCCAGGCATCGACCTGCTTATTCAGAACGGTCATTATCGCGGACTCGATGTCCCGTACTTTTTTAGTTGACTGTGCGCTGACGTTCGCAGCCAGCAAAACAAGCGACATCAATAGGACTGTTTTCATAATAGAAACACATTACCACAAATTCTGAAGAGGCCTTTTGTGGTTTCTCAAACTTTTGGACGGGCATCAGATTTGAGACTCGGCAATGGGAATTGATGTCTCAAATCTCAATTTAAATGGAGGCTTCAGCCGAAAATTTTATCTCTGTTTGACTGCGTTAACAATATTACCCACAAATGATGTATAATGCCGAAATATGTTTAGCCTCACACGCTAGACGATTTTGATTCTGCGAAATTTGCATCGTCACGAGGTTGCGATGCGATTGTCCTACACGAGCCATCCCGCTTCTCATTTCCTTTATGCAGTTCCCGTTACAAGAAATTGATGGAAGCAGGGAGAAAATTGTTTGCTTTGAATCCTACGGCGTGCGAGTCGGAATCAAGTCGGAACACGTTTCGTTCTTGAAGAGCTTCGCCTCCAGGTTGATCGAGATCTTTCCGACGGATCTCAAAAACATTGAAAACTCGGAAATTCAACACTTTTTTACCGTTTTTCGAAGCGGGGAGAAAGTGGGGTTTATTAAGAACGACGAAGAGCCCTCGGAGCCGGCGTCGGAAAGCAACGTGTTTAAGTTTCTACTTTCGTTGATTCGGTTGACGGTTGCCGAACATGCCGCGGCAAAGGTTTTTGTACACGCCGGAGTGGTTGTTTGGAAAGGGAAAGCGTTGGTTTTTCCAGGTAATAGCTTTTCCGGAAAGACGAGCCTGGTCAGGGAATTGATCAGTCACGGCGCCGAGTACTATTCGGACGAGTATGCGATTTTCGACAAGGATGGCCTTGTTCATCCGTTTCCCAAGACACTGTCGATTCGCGGAATCATTGATGACTTCGAGCAGGTCGAGCATTCGGCAGAAGAACTCGGCGCACGGATCGGGACGATGCCGCGTCCCGTAGGTCTGGTTCATTTCACAGAGTTTGAAAAAAACGCGGTGTGGAATCCCAAGCCGCTTAGCATTGGTGAGGGGGTCCTTAAGATTATTTCTTTCACAATTCCGATAAGAGTTTCTCCCGCATTTTCTTTAAATGTCTTGAACCGGTCTATGAATGGCGCTTTGATTTCCGAGTCCAAACGTGGTGACGCTCGGCAAGTTTCCAAAGAAATCATCGGGTTTCTCGATAAAAACGGTTAAGACCACCCTAGTTAAAACAATTATTACAATCAGAGGATGTTGAATATGAATACGATACGAGTACCTCGTGCGCGCCAAAGCGATCTGGTCGTCCAGCAATCGAAGGATGAAATGCTGGTCTACGATATGAAGGCTAACAAAGCCCACTGCCTGAATGAAACAATGGCCGCTATCTGGGTAGCGTGCGACGGTTCCAAGACGATCGGGGAGATAGCCGAATCGATCGAAGGTATATCACAGGATATAAAGAAAGAAGCGGTGTGGCTTGCGATCGACGAACTCAATCAGCGCAATCTGCTTGATGAAGGTCTGGATCTCAACTTCGCCGGGGAATCCCGCAGAGAGATGATAAAGAAAGTTGGATTCGCTTCTGCAGCGGCGATTCCGGTCATCGCCTCGCTGGCAGCGCCAACCAGCATTCTGGCGGCGGCGTCTTGTGCTTGTCTCGACAACGGTGACTGCATAACCGGCTGCCCTTCAACAATCTGCAATACCACCAGCGGCCAATGTGCGTAGCAGCCAAAGACCGGCCACGCTCAAACATCAAATGGGCGCTTCGAGTGAATCCACGACCTCCGATAGTGGATTTACAACCCTTTCAATTCGAAATTTCAATGGATCGATCCGTTTGCCGTGTGAACATCTTACGGCTATTCGAGGCGGTCCAATCTTCTGCGGTTACCGGATAATTTCATTCTTGTAATTCAATTCACAGCCACCGGTAACGAACCGGCGGCCCTTCCCTGCAAAACGGGGGAACGGCTCGCCGGTTTTTCTTGATGCGCCTCGAAAATCTTTTTCGGTGTTGCTGATTGAATGCTATGCGGCCGCGATGGACTCCATTGGCGTTATTTTTTCTCCTGTTCCGTGTGTGGCATGCTGAACAAGTAAAATCAATACGGGCAGAGGTCTCGCCGTTGGATTTGCGATCTTTAGAAAAGGTGATAGTCTTCTCGTAAATCAGATAAAGATCAATCGCCCTATAGGCTTCCGTTCGAGCCTCCAGGGAGTCATGGTCGCAAAAAGAGCGACGGTCCGCGAAGTGAATTACGGCAGGTCGAGGCAGTTGTCAGGCAGTCTTGCGGCAGATGTTTCCGGCGGCTCGGGTTCCGGTCATCGTAGCGAATTGCTGCCGAACAGGTGCACTTGCGAAATTATGTCTTGATCGAGTTTGTGCCGTCAGTTGAACGGTTGAAAAAGAGTACCGGGTCGTCCGGTTGTTAACAACGTTGAAGAATCGTCCGTACCGGCCAAGGACACGCTTCTCGACGTCTTCGTGGAAAGCGTTGCAAGGGCAATACTTAATATTGTCAGGCTTCACGCAAAAATAATTTGACAGGAACGAAATCTAGGTTAAAATGCTATCACACTGCAGCAAAATTTAATGGAAGGTGGATATGAATAAGACTCGAGGTCCGATTGCGCGAAAAGACGGTTTAGTTGTTCAAAAAATGCCGGATGAATTGCTGGTCTACGATTTGGAAACAAGCAAGGCACACTGTTTGAATACGACCGTGGCCACCGTTTGGAATGCTTGCGACGGTAAAAACAGTATTTCCGACATCGCACTTTCTTTTGGAGATGTTGCGGGTAATGGGTCAACTGAAGACATTGTCTGGCTCGCCATCGATCAACTTCAGAAACATGATCTTTTGGAAAAAGAATTCGAGATGAGCCTCTCCGGACAGACCCGCAGGGAATTGATCAAGAAAATCGGGTTTGCATCGGTAATCGCACTGCCGGTCGTCGCTTCGCTTGCTGCTCCGACGAGCGCACTCGCAGCGGCTTCATGCACCTGCTCAGGAGATCTCGATTGCATGCCGCAGACGACGTGCCCGTCTACCTCAAATTGTGCTCCGACTGGTATTTGTACACCTTAGACTGGCCCAGGCGTTTGAGCTCGGTTTAAGGATAGGAGATCGTCCTGGCCATACCTCTGATCACGCACTAATCAGTGGGTAGACTGAATTTAGAACACAGGAAAGGAAGTCAGCAGTTATGCGGCTTCCTTTTTTTTGTCCCTTCTTCCGCTATCGCCCGGCTTCACAATGAAGACCGTAAACTTCACAAATGCCTTTAGTTGGAATAGTTAAAAACTATGAACACCCCTGAAATATCTTTGACACAGATGCGAAATGCTGTAAAATGCAGTTCAGGTTAAGGTAGGTACTTA
>JAOTWT010000393.1 GCA_029862725.1 Acidobacteriota bacterium
CACAGCGGTGCCCTTTCCGATCCAGAGACAGACCTTCTGAATACAGTTTCGCCGGCGTTAAGGATGGCAGCCGCAACTGTTGTACCCATGTGAGCCTCCGATTGCCGTCCGTTGAGCATAAACAAGATCTTCTTCATATCGCTACATCGAGCCTCGTCGGTGAATAAGGGGATCGCGGAATCGCAGATTCTCTCCCGAGCAGTTCGTCCGCAACAAGCTCAGCGGTTCCGAGCGACGTCGTTATGCCGAGCCCTTCGTGGCCCGCAGCGACGATGATCTTCTCATTCGAAGGGCTCCGCCCGATATAGGGAAGATTGTCTGGAGTTGCCGGCCGCTTTCCTTGCCACACGCGCAAGGCGTGCAAACGGGCCAGACCCGGCATATAAGAAAACGCACGGCGCATCATTTTGGCGACGATCTTGCGATCAATGCGATCTCCGGCCTCTCCCGGCTGCCTTGAGGAGCCGACCAGTATCTGACCGGTACTTCTCGGCTGGACATTGAAAGCCACGGATTCGGATTCGTCCTGATGTGCAGATTTTGAATAACCCAACTCGAGAACCTGGTGAAAGATAAAGCCCGGGTAACGGTCGGTAATTACGAGGTGGCCTTTCCTGGGTGTGATTTTCAGTCCCGGCGAAAGTTCCGCGGCCGCGGTGCCGGCCGCATTTATAAAATAATCGCTCACAAGTGTCGTTCCACTCCCCAGAACAAGAGTATCCCCCTCGATCTTCATCGCCTTCTCACCTTCGAAGACCGATGTGCCGCGGGCTTTTGCCTGATCGATAAAGTACTTTGAGGCGCACAGCTGATAAACGACGCCTTCATTTCTTACCAGCAGACCGCCCGCCAAACCGCGACGGAGATTGGGCTCCAGCCGGTACAGTTCCTTCCGGTTGATTACGCGCGCTTTGCACCCGGCAGCAGCGTAAAAATCCGCTTTCCGTTCCGCAGTTTCCAGCTCGGCGCTGTCCTCCGCGACCCAGATCGTGCCGCAGTTCTCGTATTCGCATTCCGCGGGAAGGACCTTCTCAAGTCTCGTCCAGAGTTCGAGCGAGAGGCGGGTCAACGCAAACTGGGGTTCGGAATCATCCATCAGCACGAGATGCCCCATCCCGGCGGATGTCGCCCCCGACGCAATGAAATCTTTCTCGACGAGTGCGATCTGGAGGCCTTCCTGCGACAACCTGTTCGCACACGCCGCACCGACGATTCCGCCTCCGATTATTATCGCGTCAAATTTCATCCGTTAATGCCGTGTTTGAAAGGATCGTTGTTATCAAAAATCAATTTGCCCTCGGCCGTAATAAAAGCGAAGCCCGTAATCGAGGGTACGATGCCCTTATCCGACACCTCATACGTCGCGTCAAAAACGCTTCCCGTAACGCTCTCCTGTTTCCACACATCGCCCGCCTCCAGGTGTCCGTCGGCGGCCAGGCACGCGAGTTTCGCACTCGTACCGGTCCCGCACGGACTGCGGTCGTATTCGCCGCCCGGGCAAAGCACAAAGTTCCGGCTGTCCGCCACATCCGACTTTGAGAAGAGCTCGATGTGGTCGATCCGCGCCCCCTCTGCGCCCGTGATGTTCTTTTCGGCGAGCTTGTACATGATATCCGTGGCCAAACGCGAAAGCCCGCCGAGGTTCCTCAACGATATTTCGAGTTCGTCTGCTTCGACAAGAAAGAACCAGTTGCCGCCCCAGGCGATGTCGCCCCTGATGAGGCGGCGATCGTTCAATTCGAGTTCAACGCCCTTCGAGAGCCGGTAGCTTTCGACGTTGCGGCAGGTCACCGATCCGCCGGTATTCCTCGTCGCCGTCACCGTTCCCGCAACCGTATCGAATCTGAGGGTCTTCGCGTCTGCACCACCTATATGTTCGAGGGTTTTCACGACTCCGATCGTTCCGTGACCGCACATTCCCAGGTACCCGGCGTTATTGAAGAATATCAACCCGGCGTCGCTGTCGCTTTTTTCCGGTGCGCATAAAAGGGCTCCAACGATCGAGGCGTGACCCCTCGGTTCTTCGACAATCCCGCGTCGAAGATGGTCGTAATGAGTCTTGAAATTGTCCACGCGAGCCGCCATTGGTCCGGAGCCAAGATCGGGAAAACCGCCTGTTACGACCCGGGTCGGCTCGCCGCCCGTGTGAGAATCGACGATGTTGATGATGCCGTCTTTCATGAAGTCAAAAATATACATCAGAAAGCCGGTTGAGTGTATCCGGGGCGGCGGAACGTAAATCTCAGGATTGTCGTGTCATGCACGAATCGGCGCTCCTTGTTCCGCAGGGAATCCTTTGTGATACTAAGAGCCGTGACGACTGCTTTGGTTTCAAACGACATTTTCCTCAAACACGACACCGGGCCGGGGCATCCCGAAACGCCCGGGCGTTATCGTGCCGTGGCGAAGGCTCTTCGTGAGGACAAGAGTCTCTGGGAAAAGCTTTTGAAAATAGAGGCAACTGAGGCTTCGAAGGGCCTAATACAAGCTGCGCATTCGCGTGATCACTACAAGACGGTCGAAAATGCATTTGCCGAGGGAAGGGAAGCGCTCGACAGCGACACGATGATTTCGATGCACTCTTTCGAGGCGGCATTGTTTGCTGCGGGCGGCGTCTGCGCTGCGGTTGACGCGGTTGTCGCAGGCGAAGCAGAAAATGCTTTCGTACTCGTCCGGCCTCCGGGTCATCACGCGACGGCCGAACATGCGATGGGGTTTTGTTTGTTCAACAACATTGCGGTCGGCGCGAAGTATGCGATTAACCGTTACAAGGATGTGGAGCGGGTCGCGATCATCGATTGGGACGTCCATCACGGAAACGGGACCCAGGGCATCTTCTTTGACGCGCCGGAAGTCTTCTTTTTTTCGATGCACCAGTACCCCTGGTACCCCGGAACCGGAACCCGCGGCGAGACCGGCTACGGGCGCGGAAAGGGATCTACTCTAAACGCGCCGGTCAAGGCATTTACTCCCCGGCAAGAGAACCTTCGAATATTCGAAACTGCCATAGAAGAAATTGAAAAGGTGTTCGATCCGGATCTCGTCATGATCTCCGCTGGATTTGACGCTCACGCATCGGATCCGCTCGGTCAGCTGCTGATTGAAGACACGGATTTCGCATCGATGACGCGGACCGTTTCTGAATGGGCGGCGAACAAATGCGCGGGGCGGGTCGTTTCTGTGCTCGAAGGGGGCTATAATCTCGATACGCTAGGCGGAACGGTTGCCTCCCACCTCAGGGAGTTATCGTCGAATAGCGATAGTTGACGGATAGTGCTTTTGGCTAAAATACCCCGATTGATAAATGTTAGGCTGTTTGCAGGCCAGTCCAGGGAGAAACCACGATGCCAGATGTTGAAATTTCTTGTATTCAGTGCAAAACCGAATTCTTTTTTACCGAAAAACAGCAGGAGATATTTTACCAGCGGAATATGATGGCGCCGCAGCGGTGCCCTCAGTGCCGTTCCAAGAAGGCCGCCAAACGGCCCGACGCTCCCACGCGTTATGAGATTGTCTGCGACCACTGCGGTAAACACGACTCCGTGCCGTTTCAGCCGAAGGTCGGACGATCGGTTCTGTGTAAGGATTGTTTTGAGGCGAGCCGCTCGAGGGCGAGAGCCTCTTAAGCCGAAGCGGTGCCCATTGGAATGAAACCATAGCCGAAAATGTACGAA
>JAOTWT010000394.1 GCA_029862725.1 Acidobacteriota bacterium
ATGGGATCGCCGCGGCCAAAACGTGTTTTAGCCCTCGTTGAGGGCGGCAGAAATATAGACGGATGATTGATTGAGGACACCGATTCGGGTCCCAGGCCCCGCGGGCGCGACATGTATCAGCGTGGGTGGTGGAACGAAGCGGAACCCCGGGCATAGGTACCCAACAAATGATGGAGCCCCGGCGGGGCGAAATCAGAAATCGGCGCGCGAAACACACGAAAAAACCTACAAACGCAGCACTATTCCAACACTACAAGCGCCGTCTGTCCGCCGCCCTGGGTGACGTTGACCAGTGAATCAGAAGAAACGCGCACCATCCCGCCCTCGATCTTGTTTCTAAACAAGAAAGGGTCAAAATCGACAAGCAGGCTTTCGACGTGGGCGCTTTCGTCAAACACGGGAAACTCGTGCATCTGGATCGGCACCCGTTCCTGCATTACAAACGGAGCGGAGAGTGCTTCATTTAAAGCGTTATCCCACTCCTGCTCCGACGATTCCCAGCCCAGAGTGATGCCTTTGCCGCCGTAATCGTCATTCGGCTTGATCAGGAATTCCTCGCGGTTATTCCGGGCAAATTCGATCAGATCAATCCGGGAGCCTTTATGATCCGTCTTGCACTCCGCGACCCTGCGTGTCCATGGAATGTGCTTTCGTATGGCGTTGAGCTGTTCGGGGGTAAACAAATTGGCAAATTCTCCGTCGGAAAAAATCGAGAATAGCGCTTTCTTGTGAGGAATCTTGACACGAAAGGAGTTTGCCATGCAGAGATTTCCGTCGACGTAGGCCTTGATCAGCGGATGGTTTTCCCCGAACTTTTCAAGCAACTCATTGATCAGGACCCTTTTGTACAGAATATCGATTTCGAACGACCCGGCTGCGAGCGTTTTTCCGTCGTAATCCAGTTCCGAGGGATCCAATATGATCGACGGAAAGCCCATCGATTCGAAATAATCCTTCAATACCTCGAACTCGGCTTCGGTAGAAACACCTTCCCAGTCGACGATCGAGATATTCGGCTTCGATTTCGAGCCTCCAAATTCGCGATAGGTCTGAAACAACGCCCGCAAAAGGAATCGTCGCGGCCGCGGAAGCCAATGCGGATGATCGCTGAGGAATTGTTTTGTTAAAGGCACCCGTTCGAGCACCTTCTCAAGCTGCATCTGATCACCTACACCAGCCGGGGTTTCGGCGTTGTATTCCAGAAACTTAAAATCAGTTCCATCGACAAAGGTGTCAAAACGGCTGGTAACCGAAGTTACCGAATAACCCGGCTCGACCTTCGCGAGCCGTTTTTCCAATGGGGTCAGATCAAGCAGTTCCAGAAGTGAATCATCCTTGAGAGCCGCCGCCGTCACCGCTTCGGCCGCCTGCGCAAGACACTCCGCTGCCTCGACGATCGAATCATATAAGGCTCTGGAAATGAAATGTGGTCTGAGAAAGGGACAGGTCGGCCGGTCACCGTAGAGCAGACCAAGTTCGCCCTGGACACGCAACAACTCCGCAAACAGCCTGTTGTCTGTTTCGTAAGCACTTATAAGTTCTTGGTTTAACTCGCGTATCAGGCTTTCGGTGTCGAGGTTCATTTAACCGTTATGTTAGCAGAGAAGAAAATGAAAAAGGAAAAACGGAAAATGGAAATGGAAAATGTGATTTGAAAAATGGACCTGCCAAGCTCAAGCCCGAATATGATTAAAGTTGGATAACGAGAATTCACGTTGTCCATATCTCCTAATACGATACTTCGAACGTGCTAATCAATTGAATGATCAAATGGGCGCCAGCCAAAAAGCACGACGCCCTTTTTTCATTTTCGATTTTAATTTCCCATTGACTACGGCAATTTCCTGTCTTTGAATGCCTCAAAAAACTCGGTATGACGGCTTGTCAGAGGTATTTTTCGACCCCCAATAAAGAGATGCTCGACATTTGTCGTGGCTTCGAGGATATCTCCTTTGGTGACAACGATATTCGCATCCTTGCCCGCCTCAATGCTGCCGACCCTGTCTGCAATACCCAGAATCTGCGCGGGATAAAGAGTGACGCTCTTTAGGGCATCATCTTTCGAAAGCCCGAATGCAGAGGCGAGTCCAGCCTGGTACGGCAGCTCGCGGACTGCGGCACCATTGTCTCCGGTGGAGATACAAAACGAAACTCCCGCTTTTTTCATCAATGACGGCGCTTCAAACAGGACGTCGTAAGGATCATCTTCTACCGACGGATTGCTGTGAATCTCGGTATAGATCACGGGAATCGAGGCCTTCGAAAGTTCATCGCCGACCTTCCAGGCCTCACGTCCGCCCAGGATGATCGCCTTGATTTTCATCTCATCGGCAAAAGCAATCAGACCCTTAATATCACGAGCCCTTTGTACGTTAAATAAGATCGGCTTTTCGCCCCTCACATACGGAACCATCGCGGCCATCTTCAGATCCGTATCGGGCACCGGCAATGAAGGGTCTTTCGCGTACGCATCACGGACCTCGCCATAACGCTTTGCCGCG
Organism: Acidobacteriota bacterium; assembly: GCA_029862725.1. GTDB lineage: Bacteria > Acidobacteriota > Blastocatellia > Pyrinomonadales > Pyrinomonadaceae > Aridibacter. The sequence goes on from JAOTWT010000394.1 coordinate 2,502, forward strand.
TGAAAGACTTCTTTTAAATCCTTGAGACGGTTGTCACGGCGCTTTACGGCGGCCGCGAAATCAATTAACCGGGGCCCGACGCCGGGTGTAAAGCCCGCGAAAGTGCTGATTTCCGGGAAGTTGATGACCAACGCAAAATGCGAGACAAACTCCATCTCGGACTGCGTCGCGCCGTTCAGGTTGATGATCGCCGACTGCCCCGAGATAAGTCCGCTGGCGGGCCTGGAAAGTACCGTTGTGATCCCATTCACGCGCGTGACGTTTATATGCGACGTATGCGGGTTGATCGCCAGAATCGCCTGTGCATTTGCATTGATGTTCCCCGTTTCCGCGTTATCAACCGTACCTTCGACACCGTTGCCGATTTCGAGCAGACCCATAGCCGTGCCGGCATCAATCATGCCCGGATAGACGTTCATCCCGGTGCCGTCAATTTCCAGGGCGCCGCTCGGAACGGCCGCATTTGTACCAACCGCAGCAATCTTTCCATTACTTATTACGACAGTTCCCTTTTCAATAACAGTTCCTGAGACCGTGTAAATAGTCGCATTCGTAATTGCAAATGTACCAGCGAGACCGGTCTTATTTTGGTCGGCCGGACCGTTCTGACCGAGAACTCCAAGAGCGAGAAATGCCAGGAGAAGGAAAAAACAACTAAATCGACTCATATTTGAAATAGACCTCATTATTGAACGCCTCCTTTCAACGCTTCGGGCGTTTTCTTTGTTTCTTCGGGCTTCTTCTCATCCTTCTTCTCATCTTTCTTCGCCTTTCCGCGTTTGCTCGGCGGCAGGTTGGGTTCCATCGCCTCAAGCCGCTTGCGTTCCTCTTCAAGCTCTTTCCTCATGGCGATGTCCTTTGCTCGTTCGAAAAAGACTTCCCCGTCAACCAATGTCATTTCGGCATGGGAATAAACGCTAAAAGGATGGCCGCTCCAGATGCCGATATCCGCGTCTTTGCCGACCGCGATCGAACCTGTCCATTTGTCCACGCCAAGCTGAATAGCCGGGTTCAGTGTGATCATCTTCAGTGCTTCCTCTTCGGGAACACCGCCATATTTCATCGTTTTGGCGGCATCCAGATTGAGGCGTCTTATACGTTCGCCGGAATCGGAATTTATCGAAACGACGACACCGTTTTTCCAAAGAATGTAGGCGTTATACG
>JAOTWT010000395.1 GCA_029862725.1 Acidobacteriota bacterium
AGAAAACGGGTCAGGTCAACGGTCTCTGATGATTTGGGCAAGAAGACATATCGCCACATGGTTTTTTCGTGGCTTGAGGTCTGGGAGAAACATGTCAGTGACTGGAAGCTTATGGCCCTCGCTTCTACTGACAAGACGGTCGAAAGAAAAATTGACGGGCTCTCTGCGAGGGAGGCAGACCTCGCAGAATTAGTTCGATTGCACAAACAAGCCCAAACCGCACATTTAACATATGACGCAAAGCTCTTCGTCGAAATGTTTGCCGAAAACCTGACGCAGATACAATCCGGCAGGGTCGTCAGCCGTGACAAGAAGGCAAACCTTGAACGATTCCATCAATACTTTGGTTCGTATAAGTTCGACGAATGGGAAGATATCGTTCCACCAATTATAAAGATTTCTCAAGACGGAACATTGGCAACCGTAACGGTTCAAAAAAGGGTCAGCGGGAAGTATAAAGATGACAAGGGAGTTGAGCGTACCGATAAGACTGTCTTTGCCTGGCTTGAGGTTTGGGAAAAGATAAACGGCGAATGGAAGGTTGTGACCGTGGCCTCCACCTCAAAAACAGGAAATTAATCGATGATTGATTTAAGAAGCGATACAGTAACAAAACCAACTCCCGCAATGCGGAGGGCAATGGCCGATGCCGAAGTCGGCGACGATGTTTTTTCCGAAGACCCGACGGTCAACCGGCTTCAGGAAACCGCTGCCGCATTGTTTGAAAAAGAAGCGGCGATTTTTATGCCGACCGGCTCAATGGGCAACCAGATCGCCGTCAAACTCCACACTTCACCCGGCGACGAGGTGCTGATCGAGGAACGCGGACACATATTCAATTACGAAATGGGAACCCCCGCGCTCGTCTCAGGTGTCACCATCAGGCCGCTCAGAAGCGCGAACCCGAACGGGATCCTGTCGTGGAGCGATATCCAGCCATCTCTCCATATCAATCAGCCATACTACGCCTGCCCGACCGGCCTCATCTGTCTCGAGAATTCACACAACCTGGCGGGAGGCTCGGTGATAAACGGCGCCGACACCGCTTCTATTTGCGATAAAGCTCACGAAAATGGCCTCCCGGTCCATCTGGACGGTGCCCGTATATTCAACGCCTCGGTCGCAACCGGCGAATCGGTAGCGGAACTCTCCCGGCCGGCCGACAGCGTTCAGTTCTGTCTTTCAAAGGGACTGGGAGCGCCCGTCGGGTCAATGCTGATCGGATCAAAGGACTTCATCGATGAGGCGCGCGTTTGGCGCAAACGGATGGGTGGCGGAATGAGACAGTCGGGCGTACTGGCGGCGGCGGGACTCGTCGCACTCGAAGAATCCCCGACAAAACTGGCCGTAGACCATGAACACGCACGGAGGCTTGCCGGAGCCGCCGCGGAACTCCCGGGAGTTAGCATCGATGCCGGAATGGTGCAAACTAACATCGTCATTATTAGCGTCTCGGAGGCAAAGCTGACCTCGTTCGAGATTTGCGACCTGCTCAAAAATGAGGGAGTTCTCGCGATTCCTTTCGGAAGCGCGATCAGGATGGTTACTCACTATGACATTTCGGGCGATGATATCGATACTGCGATCTCCGCGTTGCAAGAAATAATCGATTGAAGATCTGTTCGGAGAGCGGTAAACGAAAAGCCTCGAGAAATGCTTCGGATGCAAAACAGACCTATTCCGAACGGCCGCCAGGATATGAGTTGACCTCGAAAGGCAAACAGATTGGCAGCCTTGTTCGGCTAGGCAGGGACCGGGGGCGTAAACATATTCTTATCGCGGCGGAAAGAAATGGCGAGTAAACTGCACTCGCCATAGAACTTACCTGACCCAAAAACTCAAAAATGGGCGTAAGCTCTTAAATCCAGGGGGAGTTTCCAATTGGCGGTTGGCGCCGGACGCCTCAACAAGTCTTCAGGTAGGCACCACATACCGAAGACATTCTTTTAGCCTTTTCCAGCCGCGCTTCCGCCAGCGCAACAACAAAGACCATTTGCCAATCACCGGGCGCATAGCGCCAGCCGCCAATTGCAAACTCCCGTTTGGTGTTGTTTAATCGCAAAGATCTCAAGTAAGTTATCGACGGAAGTTTCCTCAAGTTTCTTATTTTTTTGTTTTGTTAAACTTTATTTAATGATAATCGCAATCGACGGTCCTTCCGGGGCGGGAAAATCAACCCTCGGAAAACGGCTGGCAGCGACATTTGAACTCACATATCTTGACACCGGCGCGATGTACAGGGCGGTCGGGCTGGCCGCGCTGCGCGTCGGTCTGGACGAAAACGACCGCGACGCGATCGAAACTGTATCCGAAGGTCTCCGGATCGAGTTGCCCGGAACGGGTGCAGACCTGCGCGTTCTGCTGAATGGAGAGGATGTAACTGAAAGGATCAGGAGCAAGGACGTAAGCCACATGGCGTCGGTAGTTTCGACAATACCGGGTGTCAGGACGCTGCTCGTCAAGAGACAACGGCAGATCGGACGTAGCGCGGGCAATGGAGCAGTGCTGGACGGCCGCGACATCGGCTCGGTCGTTTTCCCGGACGCCGATTATAAATTTTACCTGACCGCCGGCACCGAAAACCGTGCGCGCCGCAGGTACCTCGAAGACAAGGACCGGGGCCGGGATACGAGCTACGAACAGACTCTCAATGAGATCATTGAACGCGACGAAAGGGACGCGACACGCGAATTCTCGCCGCTGGTCAAAGCGGAAGACGCTATCGAGATCGATACAAGCGATTTGAATGTCGACGAGGTTTTCGAAAAAATGGCCCGCATAATACGGGATTCGGCGAAAGGATCAGCCGGACTTGAGAACAACGCCGTGAAATAACTTGCCCGGGCTTGACGCGGCGCGTCCGTAACATGCTATTATTTCCGTTGCTTTGTGCTCCCGTAGCTCAGTTGGATAGAGCATCGGTCTTCTAAACCGGGGGTCGCACGTTCGAGCCGTGCCGGGAGCAGATTATTACCACAGCCGGCAACTTAGGTTCGGCAAACATGCCTTTTTGTGGCGGTTATAGTTCAGTTGGTTAGAACGCCTGATTGTGGTTCAGGAGGTCGAGGGTTCGAATCCCTCTAGCCGCCCCATCTTATTCATTTACCATTTTTCATTTATCAATTAACAGTGGATTCTTGTGCTGATGACCTGAATTCATTTAGATGAAATGCAACTAAAGGGTTGCGTTTCTGCAATCGTCTTTGTAATATACATGCAACCAGGAGGTTGCATAATGGATAATGAACAAGACCGCATCGAGAAGGTCGTCGAACTTTCTGCGCCAGTTTCAAGGGTTTGGAGTGCGATAACGGACCACGAGCAATTCGGAGAATGGTTTCGGGTTCGTCTTGACGGGCCATTCGAGGTTGGGGCCACTACGACGGGCAACATCACATATGAGGGATATGAGCATGTCAAGTGGGAGTCCTTGACGGAGGAGATGACGCACGAGCGTCGGTTTGTATTCTCCTGGCCGCCAAGTGCTGTCGATCCCGACACGGAATACCCGGCGGACGCAAAGGTCATCGTCGAGTTTGAAATAGAGCCGACGGAGAACGGGACCCGGCTGACAATCACAGAATCCGGCTTCGGACAATTTCCTGAACGGAAGCGTCTGGACATACTCCGTTCCAACACTGAGGGATGGGACAT
>JAOTWT010000396.1 GCA_029862725.1 Acidobacteriota bacterium
GTTGGCGATGCCCGACTTTCGTTCGGCCGAACGCACCTTTCAGCTCCTCACCCAGGCCGCCGGACGGGCCGGGCGAGGTGAAAGTCAGGGACGTGTCCTGATCCAGACCTTCCATCCGGAACACTATGCGCTCCGGCACGCCGTGACACAGGACTTTATGGCCTTTTACGAGCATGAGATCGAGTTTCGCAGGCGTCTTAATTATCCTCCTTTCGTCGCGCTTGGCCAGATACTTTTTAAACACCGGAATTTTGATAAAGCGTTTCGAAACAGCAAGATAATGGAGCAAGCGCTTCGAAACCATGATACACGGGGGAGATGTATAATACTGGGGCCGGCACCGGCTCCGCTTTCGAGGCTCAAGGGAGAATATCGTGTCCAGATACTTGTAAAATCTCGTAACAGGCGTCATCTTCGGGAAACTGTAGAAATCGGTGCCGCCGAAGCCGATGCCGCGGGATGCGAAATGCGCACTGCGTCGATAGAGATCGACCCGGTCAACCTGCTTTAAGTGAACCAGAATTGCTAAATAGATGAAGTTATCGGAAATCGCAAGCATTACGGGAGCGGAAATCACTAGGGGTTCGCCCGATATCGAAATTGAGGGCGCGGCCGGTCTCGATATCGCCGGAAAAACGGAAATCACGTTTCTGGCGAATCCGAGGTACGCTCTGAAGGTTGCCGACACCAATGCCGGGGCCATATTCGTGGGCAAGGAGTCCCGAATCGAACGTGATGATATTGCCCTGCTCGAGACCGAAGATCCCTACGTCGCGTACACACTTGCCCTTCGCAACTTTTATCCGGAAAAGCCGCTCGTGTCCGGGATACACGAAACTGCGGTTATCGGGGAATCGTCGATCGCGTCCAATGTACAGATCTCGGCAAACGTGGTCATTGGCGATGGCTGCAAGATCTCAACCGGCGTCAGGATTTTTCCCAACGTTACGATCTACGATGGCGTGAGTATCGGACCGGGAACGGTATTGCATGCCGGCGTGTCACTTCGTGACAACTGTGAAATCGGTGCCAACTGTATTATTCACAACAATTGTACGATCGGCTCGGATGGTCTCGGGTTCGCGCGAACAAAAGAAAAAAAGTGGCTTAAAATACCGCAGATCGGGCGCGTCATAATCGAAGATGATGTCGAGATCGGCGCCAACACGGCGATCGATTGTGCAAGTGTTGGGGAGAGCCGCATCAAACGCGGCAGTAAGATCGACAACCACGTTCAAATCGGCCATTCTTGCACGGTTGGAGAAGACGCGCTGATCTGTGCGCAAACCGGTCTCGCGGGAAGTTCGGTAATTGGTGACAGGGTCATACTCGCCGGCCAGGTCGGTATCGCCGGTCATCTGAAGGTCGGAGACGACGCATCGGTAACAGCAAAATCGGCGACATCGCATGATGTTGAGGAAGGCGCGATAGTCTCGGGCATACCGGCGTTTGAAAACCGCGAATGGCTTCGCTCGACCGCCGCATACAGGCGCTTGGGCGCAATGGCGCGAATGCTCAGAAAGCTCGAGAAGCGGATCTCGGAACTCGAAAACAGAGGTGAATCAAGTGAATGAAGAGATGGAACGAGCCAACGAGAAAATGTCCGAATCAGGCTACAGCATAGAATCGATCGATGAAGCAACACGGGAACATCTGGCACAAGACCTAACGCCTGATGAATACCATATTCTTTTGGAACAAGGCACCGAGGCACCATTCTGCGGTACGCTGCTCGACAACAAGGAGACCGGTATATACGCCTGCCGCTTATGCGGTTTGCCGCTGTTTCATTCAAAATCCAAGTTTACGTCCGGCACCGGCTGGGCATCTTTTTTTGAGCCCATCGACAAGGAGCATATTCGCGAGGTCCGTGATACGAAATTCGGTATGATCCGCACTGAAACAAGGTGTGCCCGCTGCGACGGCCATCAGGGACATGTTTTTCCCGATGGCCCCCCGCCCACTGGTCAGAGATATTGCATAAATTCTGCGGCGCTTGAATTCTTCAAAGAGGGCGAAGAAATCCCTCAGAAGGGCTGATAAACCGTCCGTCAAGGGAGTTCGTAGCGCTTAGATTCAGATCATCGCCGTGCTGGGCGGCTCGAATAAACGCGGCGGCCTGGCGCGACAACGGAAAGCGTCTCACGCGGTTTCCCGTCGGCAAGTCCCTGGATTTCCAGTCCTCTCAATGTATCTAGCTTTCCGCCCAAGGGGGCTTTACGCCGTTCATTCGTGCATAAGCGATCGACTGCCCTAGGTGGTTGTGGCAATGAACCGTCATTTGCAGAATTACTGCTTGAATTGCAAGTGGACTGCCAAAAAAATCGACCTCTTTGTTCATGTCTTCTTCTTTTAGTTTCGCGATCTGGTCGGAAGCGGTCTTAAACGAGAGCTTTAGATAATGGAGAACCATTTTCCGGTCGGTCACCTTTTCCATTTCCTTAGGCAGGTCGGCAGGAATATCGGCCCCTAAAGACTTTGAAATCAAGAAGTTGGCGTTCGCGACGTGCATCCAGACCTCGGTGTTTGACCGAATCTTTTCTGCTGGCCGCCAGGCGAGTTTGTCTTCCGGCGTCTCCTTTGCGAGACCAATATACTTATCGGCCACATCTTTTAGCTGGGCAATGGCCAAACCTCTGAAGCCGTCGACTGCAGCCGCGCCTTTAGACGGCCCTTCCTGGGCGATCAGGGCCGATGCGTTCAATGACACGAATACCGAGAATGCGGCGATGAAGACTATTCTTTTTAACATATCTTTTCCCTACTTTAGATTGAATGGAGTAACGCCCCGTATCTTGAAAATACAGGGAAAGCGAGCAAATTGTTTCAATACTTCAGGAATTTTGTTTTATACCGAGGTTTTTCATTCGCCGGTAGAGATGACTCCGGTCGACACCCATCGACGCAGCGGCCTTGGAGACGTTTCCGTCAAACTCTTCCAGTTTGTGCAGAATGTACTCTCTCTGATAAGCGTCGGTCGCTTCCTTAAACGATGGAAACCGGTATGAAGACGAAGGAGGTTCCCCGTTGCTGCTGAGCGGCGGAAGATCTTCGAGCCCGACGCTTTCTCTCTCGCTCATTATCACAAGCCTTTCAATCGTATTCCGAAGTTCCCTCACATTCCCGGGCCATGTATAACTTTGCATTCTCTCCAGCAAAGCGGGAGCAAGCTTTTTTGGTTGTTTTCCGTATTCCCACGAATAGCGCCGGTTAAAATGTTCCACCAGCAGCGGTACGTCCTCGAGCCTGTCTCGCAGCGGCGGTACCTGGAACGGGATCACATTTAAACGATAAAAAAGGTCCGACCGAAACCCACCTTCGCCTATCAGCTCGTCAAGCGGCTTGTTGGTCGCAGATATCACCCTTACATCGACACCTATCGGCTTGTTGCTACCGACAGGTTCGAATCTTTGCTCCTCCAGTACCCGTAGCATCTTAGCCTGCACGCGCGGGCTCATGTCGCCGATCTCATCAAGAAAGAGCGTCGCGCCGTCGGCAAGTTCGAACTTCCCTTTTTTATTTTTTGATGCCCCGGAAAAGGCGCCTTTCACGTGTCCGAATAGTTCAGACTCGACGAGTTCCTCGGGAATCGCGGCCGAGTTGATTTCGACAAACGGTGCCCCGGCCCTCTTCGACTGCCTGTGGAGCG
>JAOTWT010000397.1 GCA_029862725.1 Acidobacteriota bacterium
TGCCGATAAGAAACTGGCAGCAAACGCTTTCTCAATTGTCGATCTTTTTCGCAGGAAGGCTCGATGACGCGATAAAACTTTGAGGGCAGGCAAATGAGCGTTGACACAGAATATTGAACAGTCTCTTTCTCGCCGTCAAAGGCTTCTCCGCTGGCGATCGAAACAGGGATTCGGCCCGGCCATGCGTCTAACCCACACTCCCCAACCGTCCCAAGGCATCATCGATCGCGATCAGGAATACCGGTATCCTGTTCAACTCATACTCGCGCAGACATGCCTCTGTAAACTTTATCGCGTGAACTTCATTGGACGCCACAGCGCGTTTGACCAGGTCTGCCGGTTTCAGATCTGTCGCTGGCGGAACCTTATTGACCGTCTCGTTACCCGACGCCGAATAGATTGCGGCCGCCGTCTGCCATGCGTATCTGATGAGGTCCTTGGCATCGTCCGACGCAACGTGCGGCACGATCGAACGCAGCATCGCAGTACCCGTGACACTGTGGATCATCGAGACGCAATTATCTTTTGTAACATGCTTTATGTAGGCTCCGGCGAATGTTTCGGTTAGGTCGGAGATCAGCTTTTCAGGCGAAGGGCTTAAATCGAGCATGTTAATGACGCTTCCGAACTCTTCCCATTCTGTGACGACCTCGAGTTTCCCCATTATCGAACGAGTATGACTAACCCGCTTCTGGTCGATCATCGGGATCGTTCCGATCGCACCATCGGCCGGCCACTGCACTTCAATTTTGTTATTGTTTTCCGGAAGCTTGTGAAAATATGCCGCCCAGTATCCAAGCGCCTGGCCGAGTTCCTGCAGCCTTACATCGGTTTCTGCCCTCTCGAGGCTTCTAATCGCATGACCCGTTCGAATCACACCATGCGCGGCGGCGGCGGAATAACCGGGTGCGAGCCGCGGTACCCAAAGACTTACGACCTTCTTCCAATCGCCTTTATTCGTCTGCTTCTCAAAGAACGCGACCCAATCCGCAAGACGGGTCCGTTCGCCGATCGCATCTTTCCAGTTTGAATCGGTCACTTCTTTTGTCTTTACGGGATATGAGGAGGCGTAATAGCGATTGTAGAGTTTCGCGAATTCAATAACTCGGTCTTCGTGGCCCAATTCGACCAACGCCTCGGCGGCCATCGGTCCGTGGTTCGAAAGCGGCGCGATCTCTGCCATGAGCTTAAGCGCTTCATCAAACGGATCTGGCTTCACGGCGATTGTCGCCGCGTTTTCCATTTTGCAAGCACCTAGCAAAGAGGGCCCGATGAGCGCAATACTCACGGTTCTTGATGCATCACCCAGAAACCTGCGTCGGCTCGTTTTTTCCTGCAGTCTAGTCATATTTCCTTTTTTTGTCACCGATCTATACCGAGGATTATAGCTCATCTGGCAAACGCGGCCGCACCGTTAAGGATTTCCATTCACGATTCACGATTTACGATTCACGATTCACGATTCACGATTCACTATTCACATCCCTCCATGTACAATCTTTCACAAGATGAAGACTCAAACTCAACCAACATCCTACCCGCGCGAAAGGGTAAAGATGCTTCTCCTCGAAAACATCAGTGATTCCGCCATCGAGGAACTGAAGCGTCATGGTTATACAAATATCGATGTCCGGGCGAAAGCGCTCAGCGAAGAGGAACTCCGCGACGCGATAAAGGGCGTGCATGTAATCGGCATCCGCTCGAAGACCCAGATCACGGGCAAGGTACTGGACTCCGCTGACAAGCTCCTGGGAATCGGCTGTTTTTGTATTGGGACCAATCAGGTCGATCTGAAAACTGCGGCCCAGAAGGGTGTCGCCGTTTTCAACGCGCCTTATTCGAATACCCGTTCGGTCGCCGAACTCGTGATCGGCCTCTTCGTGATGCTGATGCGGCGCATTTCTGACAAAAATATCGCCGCCCATAGCGGTATCTGGAACAAAGATGCGGCCGGAAGCTTCGAACTGCGGGGAAAGACGCTCGGAATTGTCGGCTATGGGAACATTGGTTCGCAGGTATCGGTACTTGCGGAAGCGTTTGGAATGAATGTCGTATATTACGATGTAATTACTAAACTACCCCATGGAAATGCAAAACAGGTGCGAACACTCAGCGAACTGCTTGGAATGTCGGATATCGTCACTCTTCATGTGCCGTCCGACCCTGCGACCCGCAATATGATCGACCGTGAAGCACTGTCGGAGATCAAATCGGGTGCTCTTTTTGTCAATTACAGCAGAGGCGATGTGGTTGATTTAGAAGCACTTAAGGATGCAATAGAAAAGAATGTAATTACAGGTGCTGCGATCGATGTGTTCCCGGTCGAACCGCGTAAGACCGGTGACCCGTTCGAATGCTCTTTGCGCAATCTCCCGAATGTGATCCTGACGCCGCATATTGGCGGTTCGACCCAGGAAGCCCAAATCAACATTGGACTCGACGCCGCCTCCAAACTCATCAACTATCTCGAGCTCGGCACGACGATAGGTTCTCTTACCATCCCGGAGGTTTCGCTTTCACAGCAGGCCGATACCCATCGTATCCTCCATATTCACAAGAACATGCCGGGTGTGCTTACGGACATAAACTCCGATCTTTCGGAGAACGGGATCAATGTCGTCGGCCAATATCTGAAGACCAATGAGGACCTTGGATATGTAATCCTGGACATCGACCGTGACATCTCCGACCGCGCGTTTGAGATCTTAAAGAACATCAACGGCACGATTAGGACCAGACTTGTTTATTAGAAATGAAAACTGATATCTGAGAAAGAAGTCGGCCCGAGAGGGCAAAGAGGCTCGAGAAGGCGGGCTCTGAATTCGAATTCCGGCGTTGGAAAGAAGCGTGCGAGGAATTGTTGTCGCGTTCGAGAGGATGAGGTTTTTACAGGGATATTGCAGCTGAAGGGGATTATTGAGAAACTCGAAAATTAATCGAAAGCAGCCCGCTAATCGATTCTCGTCGGAACGATCCTCTTAATCCCTTTCATCCCTTTGCATTTTCGGTGTCGGATGCCAATCGTTTGGCGATCAGTTTGTAGGCCTGGAAGTTGTAAACGAGTCCAATGTGGGTGCCGGTCACCTCGAAATTGTTGTGATCGAAGCGCGAGAGGCAATTGTTCCAATCGACGATACCATCACTTTTTGTATAGATGGCGGTTTGTTTGAGATCCCTCGGGAGGCCATCGTGTAGTGACATAACGGCAATGCAGTCACAGTGGCCCGTGTAGCAGTGCGGAAACTCGCGTTTCTCCTCGTTTTTGAAGATCCGCGCGCGAATCCGCTCGGAGAGCTCGACAACGCGAGGATGCGACCGGACGCCGCGAAATGGTGATGCCAATGTAATTACTGATTTGACCAAGTCGCGGTGTTGAACCGCAGCGGATCTGGATAAAACGCCGCCAAGGCTGTGGCCGATCAGGTGGACCTGTTTCCCGGTCTCCTTGTGCGCACGTATAATTGTCTCGATAAGCCGCTCGGCAAGCGTGTTGAGACAGTCGGCATTCCAGCCGATATTCGACAGATAAGGTTTGTATCCGATGCGGCCGAGCCACAGAAACAGCTCGTAAAGGTAGATGTCAGAACCGAGAAACCCGGGCACCACGATCACCGGCGAGCCGTCTCCCTTTTCAACGCCT
>JAOTWT010000398.1 GCA_029862725.1 Acidobacteriota bacterium
TCTACGTGCCTTTCACCTTCTCCGGTTAAAAGCCAATGTATGGAGTACGGCGTTTTTTGCGCGAATTTTATCAGGACACGAGGGTCGGGAAGACGTCCGTTCAAATAATTCTTTGCTGCTTGATAGGAGATATCGAGATAATCCGAGATAGCACGGGCGTTCCCCGTACCTAACGCCGTTACAAAACGCTTCTTGAATTCATCTGAATATTTTTTCTCGTCAAATGGTATTGACATCGTGAAACAATTGTGGCATATTTTCGACAGTTGTTCAACACTAGGATAGAAAAACGATTTTTTAGCAAGATTTCCTGTGTTCAACGCATCAAATTATATAATGTTTCGTGACTGATTACGCCCTGTAATCACCACGAAAAAAGAGGGGGACGGTGTGGGAGACGTTCCCCTCGCTTATTTTAAACTATAAGTATCTCCAGTACTTTTCCCTCGGTTTCGAATTGAGTTAAACTGCATGGATGCCAACCTCAAGATTCGACGTTGTAATTCTGGGCGCCGGTCCGGCCGGCCTTTCAGCTGCCCTCTGGGCAAACGAATTGGGACTGCGATCAAAGATATTTGAAGCTGGAATCGAGGCAGGCGGACAGCTGCTTTTTACATTTAACAGGATAGAAAACCATCTTGGCACCTCCGCAAAAAACGGCACCGAGCTTCGCGACACCTTTCTGAAACAACTCTCTGCGAGGCAGGTTGAAATTAGATTTGACTCCCGTGTCTCAAAGATCGATCCCGACGCAGGAATAATACTTCTTGAGAACGGCAATCAGATTGCGTATTCCTGTCTTGTGATCTGTACCGGAGTGAGTCGTCGGACGCTTGGAATTCCGGGGGAGAAGAAGTATGCCGGGAAAGGAATTCTGTGCTCTGGTAAACGCGAGGCAGAACAGGCCAAAGGCAAAACCGCACTTGTGGTCGGAGGTGGCGACGCGGCATTTGAAAACGCCTTGCTGCTTGCCGAACAAGCCTCCAAAGTCTTCCTTGTTCACCGCCGAAGCCAATTCGCCGCGCGTAAGGATTTCATAGATAAGGTATCCGAACACCCTTTGATTGAGATTCTAAAAGATACTGAACTGAAATCGATCCGCGGTTCTGAAACGGTGGAAAATGTCTTTGTTCTGAATAAAGAAGGCAAAGAGATCAACATCCCGGTCGAATACGTCGTCATTCGCATAGGAGTGAAACCGAATAGCGAATTCGTGCGGGACTTCGTCGAAACTGACGAGCGAGGTTATATAATCGTTGAATCCGACTGCTCCACAAGCGAACGACAGATTTTTGCCGCCGGCGATGTGGCGAATCCCTCATCACCAACGATCAGCACCGCAATTGGGATGGGCTCGACCGCAGTCAAAAGAATCTGCGAGATTTTAGGCTGTTAAATAGAGTCAGGATAGACCGCCAAACCCTTTTTCTTCGCGAAACTTCAAAGGATCGGACAATATTCCACGAAAATTTGAATTTTTTTCAATGATACATACAAATTTTCCTTTGGCGGAAAAGATAAATCGTGCTAAAGTGCTTTTAATTCATAATTTAGCCTGATTGAGATCCAACGGAACGATAAATGCCTTCATTTTGGTAAGTTTGAAAATTGCTATCATTTTTTCACAATTAAATTTGAAAATTGCTTTCATTTTTTCACAATTAAATTAAGGAGGAGCTATGAAATTTAGCATTCTGAAATCAAAGATGTTCTTGTCAATGCTGACCGTTCTTTTTTCGGTTACATTCGTCAGTGGCGTCTTTGCGCAGTCGGGCACATCTACGGTCCGCGGAAATGTGACCGACCAAACCGGGGCCGCGGTTCCCGGCGCGACCGTCACGATTACAAACCCGGCGACGAAATTCACCCGGTCTGTGATTACCAGCGATGACGGCAGGTACAGTTTTCCGGGGCTTGCACCGTCTACCTATCGGCTGGAAGTTTCAGCTGCGGGCTTCAAGAAGACGGTAAACAGTAATGTCCAGGCACTTGTCGACTCGACGGCGAGTATCGATATTGTCTTGGAAACGGGCGATATAACCGCTACGGTGGATGTCACAACAAACAACATAGAATCTGTTATCAACACGCAGGATGCGAGTATCGGTAACAACTTTGTGCCGCAACAAATCACGCAGCTCCCGACAAGTTTGAGGAGGGTCAACGATCTTCTCAGCCTGCAGCCAGGTGTTACCCGAGACGGCTACGTTGCCGGCGGCAGAAGCGATCAGGCAAATATCACCCTGGATGGAATAGACATTAACGACCAGCAAACAGGTGGACGTACGAGTCAATTCCAAACGTCGCAGGGTTCCGCACTCCGAGCTACGACCGAATCTGTGGAAGAATTCCGGATTACGACAATCAATGCGAACGCAAACCAGGGCCGCTCTTCGGGTGCGCAGATTTCGCTCGTCACGAGACGTGGTTCGAACAATTGGAATGGTGCCGGATTTTATTTCTATCGTCCAACAGCTTATTCGGCGAACGACTTTTTTAGTAATGCTGCCGGGAGCTATGAAGCGACGGACCAAGCCGTGATCGACGGACTTGCCGCTGCCGGCGATCCGAGAGCTCCACGTCCGAGTCTCGCCAGAGACATTTTTGGCGGAAGGATTGGTGGCCCGATCATCAAGGACAGGCTTTTCTTTTTCTATTCTTATGAAGGACAACGCCAGACTTTGGGTGAGCCCGTCACGCGCACGGTTCCACTGGCCCATTTGGGTCGGGGAGAATTGAGATTTGCGGGAACCGGCCCGAGCTGTACGGGCGGCAATTGTGCACTCCCCTTGGCAGAATTGAATGCGATTTACAATGTCGTTGGAATAAATCCAGCGGCCGTGGCCGCGCTTGCGAGTGCAGCTTCCAGATATCCTGCAAACTCAACATCCGCGGGTGACCAGGTCAATACCAGTGGATTCAGGTGGAACGCACCGACAACCATCAAGGAAAATACCCATATCGCCAGATTCGATCTAAAGATAAATGACAGCCAGGATTTGTTTGGTCGGTTCAATTATCAATGGGACAATCAGGCAGGTGGCGCCGGTCTTCAAGCGTTTCCTGACACGCCCGCTGGCGGTGTTTGGTCACATCCACACGGTTATGTCGTTGGTCACAACTGGACGATCAACAGCAACATGATCAACAACTTCCGGTATGGCGTGACTCGTCAGTCCTTTAGCGTTCAAGGCGATTCGTCAGAAAACTTTACGAATTTCCGCTTTGTATTCACGCCTTTCCTTTACAACCGAACCTTGAACCGTACGACGCCGGTGACCAACATCACAGACGATTTTACGTGGATCAGGGGAAATCAGACTCTGCAGTTCGGTGGTAATGTACGGTTGATACGAAACCGCCGTACTGATTTCGGCAGTGCATTTGATGTAGCAACAGCGAATCCGTCATTCTACAATTTGTCGGGCGCGGTTGTTACAAATGAAATTGCAAATAACGGTTATGCGATTGCCGATATCGCCAGTGCACAAGCTGGCGCTACTGCGTTGATCGGCCGTTTTTCACAATACTCGGGTAATTTCACGTTTGACCTTGACGGCTCAGTTCTTGCAGCCGGCACCCCGAGTAACCGGAACTTCGCGACCGAAGAATAT
>JAOTWT010000399.1 GCA_029862725.1 Acidobacteriota bacterium
AGCTTCTCGCGAGTCTGAAAGCTCGCTGACTGGAAAGTCTACAGAGTTTTCAAACTACCAAAGTTTGCGGAGTTTTAGCGTCTCGTTTTACCAGCAAAGCCTATAATCTCGAAAACAATCCTGACTTTGAAACATCACATTCCAACTTGAACTTTGCCAACTTTGCAAACATTGTTAACTCTGCCAACTAATCCTATGCCATTCTTTACACCAAAATGCCCGGTCGATGCCGATACGAAAATCTGGATCGAAGACTCGTTTCTTTGGTTCCTGGAGGAATTCGGCGAGGACGCTTTTCGCCGTTCGGAAATGATCCTGCCTTCAAACAAGGCATTTCCCGAACGAATCTTTGCAGATGATCGCACCGTCAACGAATTTTTGAAGACGATTTGCGAATTCATGGATCTCGATTATAAGACCGTAACCGTCAAGGTGTTTGCTTTCACCGGTCATGATAATTTTTATCCATTGGCGACGCCGGATTTGATCGGGAGCAAGGCGTGCGGTTTGTATTATTTCTACGGAAAGAAACACCAGATTGCGATCGATCAGGCGATATTTGCGTCGCCCGCCAAACTCGTAGCGATAATCGCCCACGTGCTCGCGCACGCAAAACTCCAGAGCGTCACGGATCCCGAAGAAAAACACGATGCCGAGGAGTTGCTTACGGACCTTGCTACCGTCTTTTTCGGAATGGGGGTCTTTACAGCGAACGCCGTCTATGGATTCAATCAGTTCGCGAGCGCCCAGTACCAGGGTTGGCGTGCCGAAAAAGAGGGTTACATCGAAGAAGAAAGCGTCGGATATGCGCTGGCGCTCTTCGCCTATATGAAGGGTGACACAAAGCCGGTCTGGGCCAAGTACCTGGAGACAAACCCGAAACATTACTTCAAGCAGGGGTTAAAGTATCTTTTGAAGACCGGCGATACGAAGGTCCAGCCGGTTGGTGATTGATGATCGAGAATTGGGGATTGAAAACTGAAGAGGGAAGAACTCCGTGTCCTCGTTGGATGGGCCTTTTCGGTCGCAAGCGACCGAGCGGACGGGCCGTCCGCGCTCCGGCAAGAGCATCGAAGGATTGGCGGTCCACTGGTGGATGAGCCTCTTCGGTCGCAAGCGACCGTGCGGACGGGCCGTCCGCGCTCCGGCAAGAGCATCGAAGTATTGGCGGTCCACTGGCGGATGAGCCTTTTCGGTCGCAAGCGACCGTGCAGACGGGCCGTCCGCGCTCCGGCAAGAGCATCGAAGTATTGGCGGTCCGCTGGTAGATGAGCCTTTTCGGTCGCAAGCGACCGTGCGGACGGGCCGTCCGCGCTCCGGCAAGAGCATTGAAGTATTGGCGGTCCGCTGTTTCTTCATATTAAGAAATTGACTTACTTTGTGCCCGCCGCGTCCTTTGCCTTGAAAAGAAAAAAGGCGAGCGGTTAAACTCGCCGATTCAGTCGTCAATAATCAATCTTCAATTTCTAAGAAACGAGCTCCAGAAGATGCCCCATCTGTAGTTTCTTCACGCTTAGATACTTCTCGGTGTTCTCCGAAGGCTCGAACTCGATAGGTATCCGGTTTACAAGCTCCAAACCGCCATCGACCGACGCCTGCAGTTTCTCGGGGTTGTTCGACATCATCTGAACCCGCTTAAATCCAAGGTCCCGAATGATCTCGACACATTGCCCGTATTCACGCAGATCCACTTCGAGGCCGAGACGTGTGTTCGCCTCGATCGTATCGGCTCCCTCATCCTGAAGCGAGTATGCGCGAATCTTATTGATGATTCCGATGCCCCTTCCTTCCTGGTGCTGGTAGACGACGGCGCCGTATCCCGTTTCCGCAATCGTTTCCAACGCGAAGCGCAGCTGCGGGCCGCAGTCGCATTTCGCCGAATGAAACACGTCGCCCGTGAGGCATTGTGAGTGAATGCGTACGGGAGCGACGGTATTCTCGGAGACAACGCCTTTAAACACTGCAACAAATTCCTCGTCGCTATTCAGCGATTTGTAACCGGCAATACGGAATTCACCGAAATCCGTCGGAAGCCTCGCTTCGGCGGCCTTTTCAACTGTTTTTCCCGATGAGCGTTTGGTAGCGTGTGCAGAACGCGATATTAACGATTTGATCATGACATTCCCCCCTGCTCGTTCTTCTAGTTATCATTTCGAAAGATGCATCATATTAGATGCGAATTTGTCCCAAAAAAATTCCCGAACGCCCAAAAGCAGCATTTTTCGAAGAGAAAAAAGTTGCCAAAACGGCCTCCAGCATGCATAATTACAAACGTTTTTTTGCTCTCAGTAGTATCTCGACAGATGCATCCGTGAAAGAAGAAGCGCGACGGCTTTGGTTCGGTTAGAGAGTTAGGCAAGTAGTTAAAAGCAGAGTGAGTTGATAGTGATAAATAAAGTTAGGCCCGTCGTGCGGATCGGTTGATATTCAGTTTCCGCCTTCCTTAGCTGCTCATTCAAAGAAAAGAGAATAATGAATAACAAATTATATGTTGGAAATCTGTCTTTCCATTTGAATAGTGACGATCTCCAGGAATTCTTTGCGCAGGCTGGAACGGTAGAATCTGCTCGAGTGATCGAGGACCGTGACACGGGGCGTTCAAGGGGTTTCGGTTTCGTCGAAATGTCCACCGAGGAAGAAGCCAAGGCAGCTATTGAACAGTTGAATGGCGAAGACTTCGACGGCCGCAATATAGTCGTTAACGAGGCACGACCTCGTGAAGACCGGGGCGGACGAAGCCGCGGACAGGGCGGCGGCGGCTGGTAATTCGCAAGAATCGGATCCTGGCGACGGGATTTAGTAAAATCAGAAACGGCGGGAGTCATTAGCCCGCCGTTTGTTTTTTGAACCTTGTTTCGCACGGCATGTCGGGCGAGTCCGACTTTAAAGGTTTTTAACTATGGAGTTGCCGGATCCAACCCGCAGAATCCTGATTCCCGAATTCTGGATTCTGACTTTTTCAGAGAACCCCATCATAATCCGCCAAAAGGACCACTATCTTGTCAATCGTCGATGTGCGCAAACGTGAATTGGGGATGTAATTTGTAAGTACCGAGAAAACAAATCTCTCCCCGGACTTTGAATTAACATATCCGCTCAAGGCCGAGACCTGATCGAGTGTCCCCGTTTTTCCGCGTACGTTGCCTTCGGCCGAAGTGCCTTTAAACCTGTTGCGAAGCGTTCCGTCGACACCGCCAATCGTCAATGCGTTTCGCCAGACGATGGAATTATTGCCGCGGTCCATATAGAGATACAGCTTGACCGCCGAGTCCGGTGTTATCAGATTGTGCCGGGAGAGTCCGCTTCCGTCGTATTGAACGACGCTTCGCGGCTCGACACCGGCCCGTCCGAGAAGTTTCTGGACCGCGTCAATACCTTTTTTATCGCTCGTCGTCTCGGTATCCTCCGCGGCCGTAACCGTTTCGCCGAGTGTTCGCAAAAGGAGTTCTGTGTAAAGGTTCTGGCTCGGTTTCATCGTTTTCGCAGCGATAATACTAAGTGGAGGGGAAAAAGTGCTCGCGATCTCCTTGTAGGATTCGACCGGGAGCCTCGTCCCGCCGCGATCTTCGCGGTCAATCGCCCGGATTCCGCCTTTGATGTTCA
>JAOTWT010000400.1 GCA_029862725.1 Acidobacteriota bacterium
TCCGCTTGGCGAGGTCGTGATGGCGTTGATGGCAGGAAACGCGGTCGTCCTGAAACCGTCCGAACTGACACCGCTGACCGGTGAAAAGATAGCCGAGATCTTCGAGATCGCGCAGCTTCCGAAGGATGTCCTGCAGGTGGTCAGCGGCGGCGGCGAAACGGGGGCCGCACTCGTTGACGCTGGACCAGACAAAATAATGTTCACCGGGAGTGTCGAGACAG
Source organism: Acidobacteriota bacterium (assembly GCA_029862725.1). Lineage (GTDB taxonomy): Bacteria > Acidobacteriota > Blastocatellia > Pyrinomonadales > Pyrinomonadaceae > Aridibacter. The sequence continues at coordinate 222 of JAOTWT010000400.1, forward strand.
GGAAGAAGATCGCGGCGGCGGCTTCGAAAAACCTGACACCCGTCGTACTTGAGCTTGGCGGCAAGGACCCGATGATCGTGTTTAAGGACGCCGATCTCGAAAAGGCATCGAGCGCAGCCGTCTGGGGAGCATTCACGAATTCGGGACAGGCCTGCTCATCTGTCGAGCGTGTCTATGTCCAAAAGGGGGCGGTCTCGAAATTTACGAGACTCGTCGTCGAAAAGACAAAGGCCCTGAAACAGGGCTCCGGCCGAGACGCCGATATTGAGATCGGTTCGATGAGCAGCGAAGAACAGGCGTCCATTGTCGAGGATCACGTGAAGGCGTTTCGCGAGTCCGGTGCCGAGATACTGACCGGTGGAAACCGCAAGGATGGGGTCTTTTTTGAACCGACGGTGATTTCCGGTGCGGACAATTCGATGCGTTCGATGCGCGAGGAGACCTTTGGACCTACAATGCCGATTGCGACATTCGAAAAGGAAGACGAGGCCATCGATCTGGCGAACGATACGGACTTCGGCCTGACAGCGAGCGTCTGGACCAGCGATCTGAGAAAAGGCCGACGCGTTGCCGGCAAGATCCTGGCGGGAACGGTCATGGTAAATGAAGTCCTTTATACCCACGGGATCGGCCAGACCCCATGGGGCGGATTCAAGAACTCCGGTTATGGCCGGACACACGGAAAAGAAGGTTTGATGGAGCTTGTCGCGGTTCAGCATCTACACGTCAACCGGTTTACGTTTACTCCCGATATCTGGTGGTTTGGATACTCGCAGAATGCGCTTGAGACGTTTAAGAAGATGTCGAAGACTTTTGCGACGGGATCGCTTTTGAAAACGCTCTCCTTCGGTCCGCAGATGATCAAACGCCTGCGCGAACTGATGAAGAAAAACTGAGAACTAATGAGAACCGTCGGCGGTAGCCGATGGCAAACTGAGAACCGTCGGCGGTAGCCGATGGCAAACTGAGAACCGCCGGCGGTAGCCGATGGCAAAGAACCGTCGGCGGTAGCCGATGGCAAAGAACCGTCGGCGGTAGCCGATGGCAAAGAACCGTCGGCGGTAGCCGATGGCAAACTGAAAACCGTCGGCGGTAGCCGATGGCAAAGAACCGTCGGCGGTAGCCGATGGCAAACTGAGAACCGTCGGCGGTAGCCGATGGCAAACTGAGAACCGTCGGCGGTAGCCGATGGCAAACTGAAAACTGAAAACCCCACTTGTCAACTGGCGTGCAGGCCGCAAACGGACCGGATAGCCACTCGCTACCGCGAGCGGACCGGATAGCCACTCGCTACCGCGAGCGGACCGGATAGCCACTCGCTACCGCGAGCGGTTCTGATATTAAATCTCGGACGGTTTTCTAAGCTGAACAATAAACGACTCGACCGCAGTCCTTTCCTCGTTGTCCGGCATGTCTCTCAGGAACCTCTCGTATACCGCGATCGCCTTCTTCTTCTCATTCGTCTTCTCGTAAATCTGTCCGAGCAGCAGATAGACAACCGGTTCCGTCGCCGACAACTGGTCGATAGCAATTTCAAACGACTTCGCCGCTTCTTCGTAATAGAGTTTCTCCAGGTCAAAATCTGTGCTCGCAGCCGCAGCCTCGGCTTCATCTTTGAAAATCAATGCAAGGCCGGTATGTGCTTCGGGTTGAAAACCTTTGCCTTCGCGGATGGCACGTTCGAATGACGCAATTGCCTTGTCGATCTCGCCCTCCCCACGATAGATTCTCCCCTCGACCGCGGACAGTTCCGGGAAAACCGGCCTCGAAGCGCGTCCGGCCGCGACGGCCTTTAGTGCGGAGTCATTGTCTTCGGCGTCAGCCAGTGCGCGGGCGAGACCGAGGTGCGCGGCATCGTAGCGCGGGCTTATCCGAATCGCTTCCCTGTAAAACTCGATCGCCTTGTATTTGTCCCCGGCGAGGATTTTCTCTGCATTCTGGAACGCGATCTCGGCACGGTCAAAAGTCTTTACAAGCGGTGCCTTGAGACTCGTCTGCGCCGCACTCAGATTGAGATTGACTTCTTTGAAGCCGAACGCACGTATCCGTACCGAATGAGCGCCCCTCGAAACCGGTTTGACGATTAACTTCCCCGCGTCATCGGCAACACCGCGGAAGACACCGTCGAGCCACACCGCTGCCTTGGGCCCGGTGTTGATCTCAACCGACCGGTTTTGCTGCGCGGCGACATTGACGGTGAATGCCAGAATAAATATTAAAAGCGTTTTGAACATGCGAAGGTTATGATTCCAACTGGTGAATGAACAGTTGTACCAAAGAAAAGCATGGTGTGGAAATCCTCATTGACCCTCGAGGCAGGCTGTATTATAAATTCGCTCATGCAACAGGGCTCAACGAGCTGACATCTGCCTTTGGATGTGGCTGATGTCGATTTTCTCCCGGTTTACATCTGCAACTGAATAGGAAAAAGACCAATGAGATTACTTGCAAAAATTGCATTGTTTATCTTCTGCTCGGCTTTTATTTTTGGCTGTGCGGATCAATCAGGCACTACAACAAACACCGCAAACAATGCTGCTCCGGAAACCGATGCAGCTGCCGCGCAGGAAATCACCGAGGCTGAAGTAAAAGAAGCGCTCGAGTCTTTAAGGGTTAGCGTCGAAAAGAATGACGCCGAAGGGCTTGAAAAGATCTACTCAGATGATTACATGATCGTGAATCCCGAAGGGAAGTCCGAAACGAAAGCGGACCGCATGGAAGCCCTTAAATCGGGAAACGTCAAATATGAAAAAGTAGAATTCACCGATCCCAAGATTCGGACTTACGGAAACACCGCTGTCGTAGTCACCGGCGCAAGCGGGAAGGCGAATATGAACGGCACGGATACAGAGCTCGACATGCTTGCGACGATTGTTTTTGTAAAAGACAAGGACGGCGTCAGGGAAGTATCGGCCCATTTGACCAACAAGGCGAAAGAATAGACCGGAAGGAAGTCTCAAAACGCCCGCTGCGGCGGGCTTTTTAGTTTTCGAGGTACGCAAAAGTAACTTGACGTTTGTGAGCATGCACCTATAATCTTTCTCTTGCGGCTGGGTAGCTCAACCGGTTAGAGCACAGGATTCATAACCCTGAGGTTGGGAGTTCGAGTCTCCCCCCCGCCACCACTATTCTCTATAGATCGGGCAGGTCCCTAACGGAGGCCTGCCCGTTGTGCGTTTGTGGGTAAATTTCCCGATACAACCGCGAGTATTTCCCTGGTGAGTCTTCCCAAAACACTTTTGCGTATTGCCGGCAAGACGCGAAACCGGTTCGCCCGGAAGCTGCGCTTTGGTAAAGCCGTTAAACCAAGCGTAGACAGGTGTTACATCTTTTTCAAGAGTAATCGTAGCCGAATACTTGTCGGCTTCCTCATTGTAAACA
>JAOTWT010000401.1 GCA_029862725.1 Acidobacteriota bacterium
CGAACGGCATCTGCTTCTTCAAGGTCGCGGACAGCGGCGGATGTTCGGACGGTCACTTTTCCAAAACTCGACGACACTTTGGCGGGGACAAAGTCAGGATTGAGTTCGCTCGTGTCGTAGAGGTCGACGTTGGGCGTGTAGTCCGGTTTGGCGGGGAAGTTCAACGAAGATTTTTCACTTGTCTTCGGTTTTGGTTTTAATTTCGGAACGGCAACGTGTTGGGGCCGGTCGCGTTTTTCAAGCCGCGGCGCGGCGGTCGCGAAGCCGTTGTTCTCAATATGATATTTTTCGCGCGAGCTTTTTATTCTTTCTAAAGCGCTCGACAATACCTTGTTTCCCTGGACCTCGACCGGGCTTTCCTCGATGATCTCCGCTGCGTCAAAGAATTCGCCATCGGATTGTGCCGGTTCTGGCGCAAGGGCGGTCGCGGTGGCGGTCCCTGCAGTATGCGAATCGGCCGTTTTCTGCATCATTCTCTGCTGTACGGCATTTCTTACTTGAGTTCGCCATTCTGGAACAGTTCCGTCTTTGGATTGAAATTCGACGAGCGTCCGATTCGTCTTTTTGGAATTGATCTGGGAAGTTGCCGATTTAAGAGCTTTTTCCGTGATGATCGGACTGGGCGGCGGATTGAGTTTGATCTGGCTGGATGGTTTTTGCACAGTGGTGGCGGTTCTCCTCTTTGTAACTACTTTGGGGGCGGTTGTTATGACGAGCTTTTCAGCTAATTCCTCACGTACCGAGTCGCCGATCATGGTGCCGCAACTCGGACAAACAGATAAGGTGATCAGGTGTTCTTTCTTGCAACCGGGACAACACATAGTTTTCTTAGGTTGGTTTTTACTTAATGATTTGATCTGGAAGCGGATCTGGGAGACCCGCTGAAATGAGAAACTGGAAGGATAGTATCAGAAAGAACTTTAAGTCGTCAACAGTAAAGCGATGCGAAATAAGAGATTATTAGACAATTTGATCACGTGGTTGGCGTCCCGGCAGTCGATTCGGGCTTTGCATCCAGACTGAATTGCTCCGGCCGGTTTTCTGGAGGAGCAGACGCCACCGGCAATTACTTGCATTTGGAATGTTTCGACTCTTTTTGGAATTCCCATTCGGTTCGTCGGCAGCTGCAATGGAAGGCACCTCCGCGTCGTAATCCTCGTTCTCGGTTGAATCCTTGCCAACGAGTTCGGCGATGTCCCCGGGATCGATAAAGAAGGCCGCGACATCGATCAAACGTGGGGCGGTATTGGATCGCAATCCCGCCGCTTCAATGCGGCAGCCCTTGTATGCGACTGCGTTCAAAGCGTATTGTTTTGTTAAACTGCATTGTCTTAAATCCTGCTAAAAATCCCGGTTCCACGGATTTCAAGCTCATTTGGAGCGGACTCTTTCGATCCGCCGGTGCGAAAATTTGTCGCGACCCTGATATATTATTTGCGTCTATTAACCATTCGAAGATAGTTCGATTTTTGCACTTTTCGGCCAAGGAAATCTTTTTTGCTCTGCCAATGAGTCGCATAAAGCGGCTATAATCATTATTCATGTCTTCCGACGAACCAAAAGAAAAACAAGAAACTGGCGAAGTCGGCGGCATTCCCCTCCGCACGAGCGTTGATGAGTTCGGATCCGACGAGATGTTGAGCTGCGGTTCGTGCAGCAGAAAAACTCCACCAAACCGACTCGACTGCATTTATTGCGGAGCCGCACTCAGTGTCGGAGACGGCGAAAAGCAGCGAGTGCGCCCGGTTTTACGTCCGCCCGAACCCGGCCAGCCCGGATACAGCCTGATTTATAAACCGGGAGGGAGGCCTTGGAATGACCGGCAGCTGGAACTTGCTGCTTCGATGACGAAAATCGACAAATCGGAGCTAAGAAACCTCACCTCGGCGACCTGCGCATTGCCGCTTGCATATTCGGAAACAGACGAAACCGCGGGTATTGCCGCCGAAAGACTGCTTGAAAGCGGTGTTTCAGTTGACGTCCTGGATGACGGCGTTTTTGAGCTCGAAAGACCCCAGAAGAGGTTGCGCGGGATCTCAGCCGTAGAAGACGGGCGGCTGGCCCTGATCCTTTTCAACAACGACGAGGTCGAGGTCGTTTCTGGTTCCGACATCGGATTGATCTTGACTGGACTGGTGATTGAGAAACGGATCGAGGCGAAGGAGAAGCACAAGAGAAAAGGGCGTTCAAAGGTACTAAACACAAGCGAGGGAAGCGGCGACGAGACTTTTGTCGATATATACTTGCGTTCATCACCGATAGGCTTTCAAATACGAACATCCGGTTTTGATTTTTCGTTTCTTGGACGCGACAAAGAAATGCTCGCCGCGAAAAATATTGGAAAAACGATTGCGAAACTACGCGAGTTTGCGCCGGCTGCTTTGTTTGACGACTCTTATTCCGATCTGCGTTCCAGCATCGACCTTGTTTGGGAAGTCGCCGAACGGCATGACACAAAAAGTGTGAAATCCCAGGGTTTTGGGAGTTTTGAAAAATTGCGTGTGATGAGTAGTTCGAATATCGAACAATTTACAAAATACTCGCGGCTCCAGTGGATGAACCGATTTGGAAAAGCGGGCGCGGGTCTTGAAAATGCCGACTAAGAAACAAAGCGTAAATAGATATCGTTCTGCACCGCCGTCGGTTGACGCAGCCCTGGATAAGGAAACCCTTATTGTCTATGGGGTAATGCCTGTGCTCGAAGCCCTGAGGTCGGGCTCAGGTCGGATACGGAAAATTGCGGTTTCCGACAATCGTCGTGATCGGCGGACCCTCGAGATATTCGACCTTGCGAAGAAAAGCGGGGTTCCTGTAAATCGGATCGCCCGTCGAGAACTCGACGAGATTCTTCCGGACTCGGTCAACCATCAGGGCGTCGTGGCATTTGTCCGCACGGCGGAATACTGCGATGCCTCGGATCTGATAAAAAAAGCCGCAGACGATCCGCTGGCGATGTTCGTATTGCTGGATGGAATCGAGGACCCGCGGAATCTCGGTGCGATTGTCCGAACCGCCGAGTGTGCGGGGGTGACCGGAATTTTTTTACCGGAGCGGCGGGCGGTCGGTTTGACGGAGAATGCGGTGAAGTCGTCGGCCGGTGCCGTCGAGCATATTGATATCGCCAAGGTCAAAAACCAGAATCAGCTTATCGACGAGCTGAAAGCAAACGGGATTTGGGTCGTCGGCGCGGCGGGCGACGCCGACATGGACTATACAGAGTGGGACTTTTCAAGGAAGACCGCTCTTGTACTTGGCAGTGAGGGAAGAGGGCTTCATCGGCTAACGGCTGAAAAATGTGATATTTTGGTAAAAATACCGGTGATGGGCAAGATCGGCTCGCTCAACGTATCGGTCGCTGCCGGGGTTTTGTTATACGAGGCGGCACGGCAAAGAAAATCGAAAAACTAATATGTTTTGTCCAAAATGCGGCACTAAGAATCCAGATGACGGCAAGTTTTGCCGGAAATGCGGCACCGACCTCGCGCCGGTCACACAAATGCTTTCGGGTGTGACTCCCAAGTACACCTCGTCGAAAAAGAAACGAGGTAGACGCAACCACACCTGGGAAAGCGCGATGCGGAAATTATTTTC
>JAOTWT010000402.1 GCA_029862725.1 Acidobacteriota bacterium
TGCTCCGATTGATCCTGAGTTTTTGGGTTGAGACAATATACGCATTGTGGAAGCGGGCTGGAAATCTGCAAAACCGATTTCGTTTCTGTTACAGGCGCTTCGAGAGCGGTAAATAGGAACTCACCCGTTGGGAACTTCGTGAAAACGAATTCAAACAAACCGTGTCAAATGTTGAGTTAAGATAGTTTGAAGCTCCGACACTTGTCAAGGATTTCGACAGGCAGCTCCTCGTCGGATAGGAAGGAACAGACGCACGAGTGAGCGAAAGCGAGGAACTGATCGGGCACCATCAACCGCTGGTCCGGAGAGTGGAACGCCCGCCGTCGACACCAATGATCTGACCGGTCATCCATCCCGAATCTTCGGAAATCAGAAAAGCTGTCATTGACGCGATCTCATCCGCTGAACCCAGACGCGGTATGGGATGAAGACCGGCGATCGAATCCGCCATCTGCCGGTTGGCGACAATCGATGCCGCAAGGGGCGTATCCGTAAGCGATGGCGCGATCGCATTAACCCTTACATTCGGAGCAAGTTCCGCGGCAAGCGAATAAGTAAGTCCGTTGATCGCACCTTTCGCCATCCCAATCGAGGTATGAAAGGTGAACCCCTGACGTGCCGCGATGCTCGAGTAAAGCACCACCGAACCTGTTTCGGCCGTCGAATTTTTGAGAGCTGTCGCCGAGGCCTGTACCGCAAGCGCCGCTCCCATCGCATTTATTTTGAAATCTTCGAGGAAATCATCTGCATTCAGACGCCGCATCGGCTTCAGGTTGATCGTCCCGACCGCGTAGACGAGCCCTTCAAGCGAGTTGCCCGCTTCCTCCGCGGTTCGCCTGAAATAGTCTTCTTCGGCGATATCACCGACGGTGTAACCGGCTCCAACTTCGTCTGCGACCGCCGCAACCTTTTCCCGGCTGCGGCCGGTCAGGTGCAGATCGAAACCACGTTCATTCAATAAACGCGCCGTCGCCTCCCCGATTCCCCCGGATGCCCCGTAAATCAATACTTTTCCAGCCATATTCGTTTTTTTGTTCTCCGCACTCTTTGACATAGCAGGCTAAACCGCCGTCAAGAAAGTTTTTGTCGCTCCACGGTTCAATTCGCAGAATCGCCGCCGCCGGATTCAAAAAGTTCCTTTTGCAAACCGCCCGTGATTGCAATATAAATCTGTCTGCCGGCTCCAATTGGTGCCATCTCGTTCTTTCTTTTCTTTGGGAAAGAAACGTCCGACACGAACTATCCGAAAATCAGATATGGCCAGAAACCGCGGGGAAACATTCGTCAGGATATTCAGGCGTTATATGCCGGATTCATTCGTCTTTGCGATCCTCCTGACGATCATTTGCGCCGTCCTCGCGTTGGCCGCGACCGAAGCCGGTCCGCTCAAAATAATCAACTCCTGGTACACCGGCTTCTGGAGTCTTTTGGAATTCGGCATGCAGATGGTGCTGATACTGGTCACTGGTTTTTGCATCGCTCTTTCCTCGCAGGTCAAACGGCTGATCGACCGCCTCGCCATATACGTGCGGACGCCGACCCGAGTCTATGTCTTTGTGGTTATTTCGGGCACGATCTTCGCTTTTGTCAGTTGGGGATGGGTGATCGTCACGGCGGTATTGGCGAGGAGTCTCGCCGAACGCGTGAAGGGTGTGGATTATCGATTTCTCGTCGCGTGCGTCTATCTTTCAGGCAATGGTTGGGTAGTGGGCATGTCGAGTTCGATCCCGCTCTTGCTGAACACCGGCGGAAATTTTTTGATTACTGCCGGACTACTAGAAGAGCGGATCCCGACGGCTCTGACTCTCGCTTCCCCTTTGAACCTGGCAATGATCGGCTTCTATTTGCTGGTCCCGCCACTTGTGATCTATTTGCTGCGGCCCCGGGAGGAGAATGTTGTTGAGATCGACGCGCTCAGGACCGGTGGGGAAACCGGCGAAGAGGTTTCGATCGAAGACGAGGCGCGGGAGTCGAAACTGGATCTTAAAGCGCCCTCGGACATTCTCAACAACAGTTCCTTTTTGCAGCTCGTGATCGTCGGGATGGGCACCGTCTATATCTTCTCGTATTTCCTGTCCGAGGGTTTCGAACTCAATCTCCCGATAATGATTTTTATATTCCTGGTCTTGGGGATGCTGCTTCACCGAACACCCCTGCGTTATGTAATCGCAATGCGGAAGGCTGCCGGCAACATCTCGGGAATCGTGTTTCAATACCCGTTTTACGCCGGAATCATGGGAATCATGATCCATACCGGCCTCGGGGCGCTTGTAGGGGAGCTGATGGCCTCCAGCGCCTCGGTTTATACATATCCTCTCTATTCCTATCTCGCCGGCGGCATCGTCAATTTTGCAATCCCCTCGGCAGGGGGAGAATATGCGGTACTTGCGCCAAGCGTGATCGGTGCCGTCAAGGAACTCGGTGCCGGGCTCGGCGCGGATGTTCAGACGCGGATGATCGCCAAAGCATCTCTTTCGATCGCATATGGTGAGACGCTCACCAATCTCCTGCAGCCATTCTTTTTTCTCGTAATTGCTCCGGTTATGGGTGCCGGCGTGAAGCTCCAGGTACGAGATGTGATGGGTTATCTTTTTATTCCTTTTGCCGTCTATTTTGTGATCCAGGCCTTGATGGTTACCTTGCTTCCGGTTTGATCGGAGTTCAGCGAGTCAAACGGGCGACTCGGTTGCAGATTATTGCCGCAACCCGTGGGCAATCAGGGCTGCGGCGCATGGATGTGTCTATGCAACGGGTGTCACAATGCCTGGCCCGAACTGTTATTAGAGCGCTAGACTGGATGGGGAACGTTTCACTCGCTTTTTTAACACCGGCCGGAATGCCGATCACCTTCGGAGCCTTTGGATTCGTGTTGGGGCATGTCGAAGCAGTCTTGTTTAATGCTTTGGCAAGGGTGCATGGCGGATTAGATATTATTTTTTCAAAATGAACTCTTCAGCTGGCTCCACTTCGTCGAAGCGAAAATCGCCTTGAGTAAAGAAAAACCAAAATCACCCGGCGGTCAATTGACAGGAAGCCGGCAAATAGACGAATCCGGCTCGCTTCCACTTTTTTCCTCGGACCGCGAGCGGCGACTCTGGTTTTGGACGCTCCTCGTTGTTGCCGCTATTTATTCGACTCTAGGCCTTGCGAGCACGCTGGCCGGGGCGATTCCAGATATTCTGGCCGCTTTCGGCTTCGTCGCCGGAATGCTGCTTGTCGGTGCGACCGTTCTTACCCAGGGCCTAAAGACGAAGCCGAGAGGGCTTGAGATCGCGGTCGGGCTTGGGATTGCAGTTGTCTATCTTATGGTGTTCCTGCGAATCGCGATACCTGAACGCAGCCATCTTATCGAGTACGGCGTCGTCGCAGTTTTTGTTTACGAGGCGATTACGGAGCGGAAAGGCAACGGTCGCCGGGTCTACCTGCCCGCTCTGCTGGCCATCTTCTTGACGACCTTTATCGGGGCCCTCGATGAAGGTATTCAATTCTTCCTGCCCAGCCGTGTGTTTGACCCCCGGGACATTTTGTTTAACGGACTCGCCGCGATGATGGCAGTCGCCGCAAGCTTTTCGCTAAACCGTGTG
>JAOTWT010000403.1 GCA_029862725.1 Acidobacteriota bacterium
CGGTTAATCTGGTGTTGCCGTACCATGGGCCCCTCACGCGGTCTTGTCGCATCACGTTTTCAATCGCAATTTCAAACAGGCTGCGTTGGGAACTGAATAATTGCCTGGAATTCCTGTGCACACCACGATCTTTGTCAGGCACCACCAGATAACCTTATCTATTTGTCCCTTTGTGTATAATTGCCTTTTGTATAAATGCGGACAATAGTTAATTTACATCATTTTTCTGATGAGGATGTTCAGATCAGAATCGACTATCTGAAACGACAATCTCCGACCGTTTCGAGCCTTAACTCTGGCCTCTTGAAAACCAACAGGGGTCGAAAAAGCAATGCGGTGCCTGCCGTTAAGGAGGAGGGCGAGACCGAAGCTTCTTGACGAGCATGCCAAAAGCAAAAAAGAAACCGGTTCGATTGAGAGCGATCGCATTGCCGCGCGAGCATGGCGCCTGGGGGTTTTTGTTCGAACCCTTGGTCGCGGCCGTCGCCGTTGCCCCTTCCGTCGGAGCGGTCGCGATTTGTCTGGTCTATATTGGTGCGTTTCTCGTGCGGCAACCATTGAGAATATTCATCTCGGATTTGAAGGGGCAAAGGAAACTCCCGCAGACGGCCCATGCATTTAGATTTATATGCTTTTATGGTTCGTTCATTACCTTCGGATTACTGGGGAGTATGGCAACCGGGAGCATTCGCCATTTTTCCCCCATGCTTTTGGTCTTGCCTCTTGTCGTTTATCAGGTTTATTGCGACATATCACATAAAAGCCGAGAACTGATTCCGGAACTCACCGGTTCTGTTGCGATAACGTCCTCTGCGGCAGTGATCGCGCTAACAGCGGGTTGGGAGGCCTCTTCCGCCGCAGCGCTGTGGGGGGTACTCATTTGCCGGCTGATTCCTTCTATTCTTTATGTAAGAAACAGGCTCCGGCTTGAGAAGGGAAAACACTATTCGCGTTCCTGGGTAGGGATCTCCAACCTCGCGGCGATTGTTGTGGTTGGCGGTCTGGCTCAATACGGGTTGGCTTCGGGAATAACAGTCGTCGTCTTCGTGATCCTTTTGACAAGGGCGATGTTCGGGTTGTCGTCGTATCGCCAAAAGAGAGTCAAGGCGATGGTGATTGGGCTTTGGGAAGTCTTTTACGGTTTGCTCACAGTATTATCGATCATTCTGGGTTATTATCTGAGTATCTAGATTATGAATAAGTCGCGACCAAGCAGCATATACGGTCCGGTCGATTCGTGGCGGTTGGGGAAATCGCTTGGAGTCGATGTGCTGTGTGTTGACTCGATCTGCTCGTTTGAATGCGTCTATTGCCAGCTTGGCAAGATTAACCGCGTAACGCTTGACCGGGACATTTTCGTCACGACTGAAGAAATCCTTGAGGACCTTGCTGAAACCAACTGGAAAGACGCAGACGTGATCACCTTTTCGGGCAGTGGGGAGCCTACACTGGCGGCAAACTTGGGGGACGTGATTTCGAAGCTCAAAACGAAAACGGGAAAACCCATTGTCATCCTCACGAATTCGACCCTTCTGAATTTGCCCGAAGTCCGTTCGGAACTGTCGATGGCCGACAAAGTATTCTGCAAACTCGACGCATGGTCGGATGATGTCCTGCGGAGGGTGGATCGCCCGCACGTAGGAATCGACCTGGAATCTATCGTTGAGGGCATATGCCTTTTGAGAGACGAGGTTGACGGCTTTTTGGCGATCCAGACTATGTTGCTCCGCGCCCCGTGTGAATCTGATATTCAGGCGTTCGCGGACCTTTTGAATCGGATAGGGCCGGATGAAATTCAGCTAAACACGCCGACAAGACCGATTCCGCCCGAGTATTTCCCGGAGACCCGCGGCAATGAAGTTGAGTATGATCAAGGGTTTACACAGCTCAAGACGATTTCAAAAACGGAGCTTGAAAGCATCCGGCTGGCTGTGTCGCGCTTGGTAGGATGTACTGTGGTTGCGCGCTGATCGGCGGCAATGGAGGCTGTATAAAATGAAAATGCATCGCCTGGACATAGATTTGGTGGAGATGTCATTGGATGTCGTCAAGTTCGCGATCCACCGCATTACGAATGCGCGCCCCGTCCTTGGTTATCCAAAAAGCGAGGAAGAATTGAGACGGTTGGTCGGTGAAACGATTACGCCGAAAGGGATCGGCGGTGAAAAAGCATTCAGTCTTTTTAAGGAGGTGTTGATGAAGGCGAGTGTCCCGATAGACCATCCGCGCCACCTCGCTTTTGTGCCGGCATCCCCAACAAGAGCCGCGGTCCTATTTGATCTCGTGACATCGGCGGCGAATGTGCACGGTGCGTTTTGGCTTGAGGGCGCAGGATGCATTTTTGCCGAAAACCAGGCGATGGAATGGCTGGTTTCACTGACCGGTATGCCGGATGGAGCATTCGGTGTCTTTACGAGCGGCGGAACTGCAGCGAATCTTTCGGCGATGGTGACGGCGAGAGAATGGTGGCGAAGCAAAGACAAAGAAAAGGAGCACACAAGGGGGATCGTCATCGCGGCGAGAACAGCACACTCGTCTATAAAGGCGATGGCAAAAGTGATTGATGCCGATGTCATTTTGGTTGACACCGACGGCCCTTTTCTTGGTTCCCAGTTCACAGATACCCTGGAAAGTCTGAGCCCCGTCGATCGCGAACGCGTCTTTGCCGTTATTGCAACGGGCGGAACTACAAACGCCGGGATCGTCGACGATTTATCGGGGATTGCCGCTGTTTGCGAATCCAATGATATTTGGTTTCATTGCGATGCGGCGTACGGCGGTGGAGCTCTTGCGGCACCCTCTGTGAGGCACTTGTTCGACGGGATCGAGAGATCTGATAGTGTGACGATCGATCCTCACAAATGGCTTTTTTCGCCGTATGATTGCGGCGCGATCATATATAAGAACCCCGAATTTGCGAGACAGACCCACACGCAGGAAGGTTCGTATCTGGACATTATTTCGGATGAAGGCGCACGGGGATTTAACCCGGCCGATTACCAGGTGCAGCTGACGCGGCGTATCCGCGGCCTGCCTCTTTGGTTCTCGCTTGCGATGCATGGCACTGACCGCTATACGGAGGCTATCGAGAGGGGGATTGAGCTCGCACAAATTGCCGGAAAGTTGATCACGGAGTGCGAAGATATGGAACTCGTCCGTGAACCAAGCCTTTCCTGTGTACTTTTTCGCCGCAAAGGCTGGTCGCCAAGTGACTACCGGGATTGGACTTACAAGAACCACCGGAGGGGCATTGCGTTGGTCGCTCCGACGAAATGGAAGGTCGGCGAAGAGTTTGAGACCGTAACCCGCTTTTGTTTTATCAATCCTGACACAACGGAAGAAGACATCCGCATCATTCTCTTTACGATGATGTGAAAACTGCGGGAACCGGTCCGCCCGACGAGAAATCCGCCTTTGCTTCCCGGCGATGAAGCCGATCTTTAGGGAATGCCAATTCAAGTAGTGCCACCCGCCGTGTTTCTTTGACCATTAGCGTTTATCAGGTGCGAATTGTCCGGGTTTTTGTTGATTTCGCATGTTTCGCGGGCAATCACGAAACTCATTCAACTTCGCCGGCTC
>JAOTWT010000016.1 GCA_029862725.1 Acidobacteriota bacterium
GCTCTAAACATCTGTTCCATCTCGTTTCCGTTTAGAGCAACGCTTTGCGTTGCCGATCGGGCAAAGCCCGATATCTAATTCTTGATGAAGAATGTCGTCGTGCTCCGCACGACCCGGCAGTGCAAGCACTGCTCTAAACGTCTGTTCCATCTCGTTTTCGCGTAGAGCAACGCTTTGCGTTGCCGATCGGGCAAAGCCCGATAAAGTTGTAGCTCAAAGAGATCCTCGTCGTGCTCCGCACGACCCGGCAGTGCAAGCACGGCTCTAAACATCTGTTCCATCTCGTTTCCGTTTAGAGCAACGCTTTGCGTTGCCGATCGGGCAAAGCCCGATAAAGTTGTAGCTCAAAGAGATCCTCGTCGTGCTCTGCACGACGCGGCAGCGCAAGCATTGCTCTAAACGTCTGTTCCATCTCATTTCCGTGTAGAGCAACGCTTTGCGTTGTCGATCGGGCAAAGCCCGATATCTAATTCTTGATGAGGAATGTCGTCGTGCAACGCACGACGCGGCAGCGCAAGCACTGCTCTAAACGTTTTCTCCCAGTCCCCTCTCGTCGGGTCAAAATTGTCCATTGCCAATTATTCATTTCCCCCGTTGTCAATTTTTCAATTTCGCAATACCTTAGAACACCGTGTTATTTCCGCAGCATTTCATAGACGAGCTAAAGAACCGCGCCGATATCGTACGCATCATCGGCGACCACGTACAGCTCAAGAAAAAGGGCCAAAACCATATGGCCCGCTGCCCGTTTCATGAGGAAAAGACGCCTTCGTTTTCGGTCAACGCGAGTAAGGGTTTCTACAAGTGTTTTGGCTGCGGCAAGGGCGGAAACGTCTTTACTTTCCTTATGGAACTCGAGGGCCTCAACTTCCCCGATGCGGTCCGCGAAGTCGCCGAAAAAAGCGGTGTCTCGCTTCCCGAACCGGTTGATGACGAATCCTACGCACAATCGAAGAAGAAAAAGGAAAAAAGCGACCGTAAGAAAAAGAAGGTAATCGAGTTAAACAATTTGGCACTCCGGTTTTGGGAAAAGCATCTGCTCGACGACAACCCCCAATCAAGGGCGGCCCTCGAATATCTCGAAGAAAGAGCGCTGGACCCAAAGACGATCGAAGACTTTCGCATCGGATTCGCGCCGGATTCCTGGGATACGATGCTCAATCTGCTCAAAGAAAAGGGCTATGAGGAGAAACTCATCAGGGACAGCGGCCTGGTTACCGTAAACGAAGAAAAAGACAGCGTTTATGACCGTTTTCGCGGCCGCATCATTTTCCCGGTCCTCGATATAAATGGCGACCCGGTCGCATTCGGTGCGCGGACCCTCGGCACGGGCGAACCGAAATACCTCAATTCGCCCGAAACGCAGGCCTATATAAAGGGTGAACATCTCTACGGCCTTTTTCAAAACAAAGACGAGATCAGACGCCGTAAATACGCGATCCTCGTTGAAGGCTATATGGACCTTATCGCACTTTACCAGTTTGGGGTCAAAAACTGCGTCGCGAGCCTCGGTACGGCGCTTACAAACGGACAAGCAAAGTTGTTGGGAAGGTTTGCACGCAAGGTCGCTGTTAACTATGATGGGGATAGTGCGGGCATAAAGGCGGCTAAAAGGGCAATCGAGACTTTCCTGTTGCAGGATTTCGAAATAAAGGTTTTGGTTCTTCCGGACGGCAAAGATCCGGATGACTACATCAGATCGGAAGGTTTCGAAGCATACAAAGATCAACACAGAAAACACGCCTTACCCTATCTCCAATTCGTTCTGGAAAGTATCGTGCGGGAACGTAACATCTCGTTACCGAAGCAGAAAGCGGCGGCAATTGAGGACGTGATTCCCGTGCTTACGGCTGTTCGTAATACTGTCGAAAAACGCGAGACCTTAAAACAGGCGCTGCGTTATCTGCAGATCGACGACCGGGTGCTCGAGGATCATGTGTGGGCGGAAATCCACAAGCGTTCGATGCAGCAGTCGCGGCCAGAGTCCGATCAAAGGGATGAAAAACTAAGGAAGCTTGTACTCAGGCAAACCTCGGCAAAAATTACTGTCGCCGAACAAAAGCTTCTCGAACTTTTGATTCATGACGCGGAGCTCCGAAAGATCATTTTGCCGGAGCTCGAACCAACGGATTATGAACCGCTCGGTACTGCGGCGATATTCGAGGCGATTCTTGAATTGCAAAAGAACGGCGTTGAGGAAATCGGTCCATCGCTTTTGGAAATGACCGGAGACGATCAAACGGCTCATGATCTACTTCCGTCGCTGCTAATGACCGATACGCATCGCGAAGAAGACGAAGCAATCGACGAGGTGCTTTTCGAGGCCGAGAATTGCGCTGCGCGACTCCGGGCAATGGCGATTGAAAGGCGGATCCTGGAGATAAGCCAGGAATTGGCATTCGCCGAGCAGAACGAGGAAAAAGAGTCGGTTGACAGGCTTGTCGGGGAACAGATCGAGCTGGCGAAATTGAAACGCGAGATCGAAAACCGTTTGAGCGGTCCAAACGAGTGAAACCTTTTAGAATGCGGGAGCGTTTACGCGTATTTAATTAACAACGATTTAAGGTCAGTATTAATCAAAAAGATTTATCGAAAATATGGCAGAAGAACTGAATGAGAAAGAGAAACTGATGAAACGCCTTCTTCGGCTTGGAAAGAAGAAGCAATTTCTTAGTTTCGATGAATTAAATAGGGAAATTCCCGACGACATGATGTCACCGGACGACATTGAGGAAGTACTCGGCAGACTGGAAGCCGCCGGTATTTCTGTAGCCGACGCCGATGCGCACCTGCTCGCTCAGGCAGCACATGTTGCGATGAGCAATAAGGACGAGGACGGAGATTCCAACCTCGATCTGTCGGCCGGCAAACTTGATAAAACCAATGATCCTGTACGGCTTTATTTGCGAGAAATGGGCATCGTCCCGCTTTTGACGCGCGAAGGTGAGGTCTCGATCGCACAACGAATCGAGAGGGGGCAGCAGAGGGCGCAAAAAACGATAGCCCGTTCTCCGATCGCCGTCGCCGAATTGATCAAGATTGGCGAGGACCTTATCGAGGGCAACTCGAGTATTCGCGAAATCGTGAATTTTTCGGAGCAAGCTGAACTTACCGGCGAGGAAGACAAGGTTGACGAGTATCTGCGGTGGACCCTTGAGGGCATCGACAATATCGGCAAGCTACTTTTTAACGCGCTCAAGGTCAACAAGCTGTATGCCGCCGAGATCAAGAAAAAAACGAAAAAGCCGACCAAAAAACAGCTCCGCCTCAAGTATAAGCTCGCCCGGCAGCGGGTCGAGATCGCCCAGGAAATAAAGCGTCTGCAACTTACCGAGTACGCGCAGCAAAGGCTTGTCGGCGCGATCAGCAAGGTGAACAGCGAGATTCGAAGGGCTGAGAGGGTGATACGGAAGGCCGATGAAGCCCTTGCCAAGAGGACCACGCCAAAGCAGAAGCGCGAACTGAACGCGAAAAAGCGCGCGGAAAAAGCCAAGATAGCGGCGATTGAGGTCGATCATCACATACCGGCGATTCGTGTAAAGCGCTCGCTCCAGACGATTTTGACCAGCGAACAGCTTGCCGGAATCGCAAAACGTGAGCTCGTCGAGGCCAACCTTCGACTCGTGGTCTCGATCGCGAAAAAGTATACGAACCGCGGTCTGCAGTTTCTGGATTTGATCCAGGAAGGCAACATCGGTTTGATGAAGGCCGTCGACAAATTCGAGTGGAGACGCGGATACAAATTTTCGACGTACGCGACCTGGTGGATCCGCCAAGCGATTACCCGTGCGATCGCAGACCAGGCACGAACGATCCGTATCCCGGTCCATATGATCGAAACGATCAACAAGCTGATCAGGACATCGAGAGCGCTCGTTCAGGAGTATGGCCGCGAACCAACCAGCGAAGAGATTGCAAAGAAGATGGACATTCCGGTCTCCAAAGTCCGGAAGGTCTTGAAGATCGCTCAGGAGCCGATTTCGCTGGAAACCCCGATCGGTGAGGAGGAAGACTCGCATCTCGGTGATTTCATTGAAGATAAGTCAATTCTAAACCCGGCCGAATCGGTCACTTTTTCCAACCTTCGGGAGATTACGGACGAGGTCTTGGCGACACTCACTCCGCGTGAGGAAAAAGTCATCAAGATGCGTTTCGGACTCGGAAACACGGGCTCCGAACATACGCTCGAAGAAGTGGGCCAACACTTTACGGTAACCCGCGAACGCATCAGGCAGATCGAGGCGAAGGCGCTCAGAAAGCTCCGACACCCGTCTCGTTCGCGAAGGCTGAAGGCTTTCCTCGAAGGCAAGCAGCAATGATCGGCCGAGTGGCAGTAACGGACCGTGATATTAGGTTGCCGCAAGCCGCGGCGGCCAGACTTTCAGATACCGCCTGTCGATTATGTCGGCAGGCGAATTACATTGGGTAAGGAAACCATATTTAGTTGAGCAAAAAAAGGCTCGTACAAAAACTGCAGGACAAACTTGCTTCGGAAGAGGGTTACAGCGTCAATCCGCATGGCGCAGAGTTGCGTGTGGCGCTTTGTTACCCGAACATCCACTCGATCGGGATGGCGAATCTGGGAATGCACACGATGTACGAGCTGTTCAACAATATCCCGGAAGTGTCGTGCGAAAGGGTTTTTCTGCCCGACCGCGGCGATCTCAAAGAATACGAACAAAGCGGCACCCCTCTGCTTTCACTTGAAACCCAGACCCCCGTCCGTGATTTTGATGTCGTCGCCTTTTCGATTTCCTTTGAAACCGATTATCTGAACATGGCGAAAATGCTCCGCTTGTCCGGAATCCCGGTCTGGTCGGCTGAGCGAAATCACTTTCACCCGCTTGTGATTATGGGCGGTGCGGCGTCATTCCTAAACCCGGAACCGATTGCAGAGTTTACGGACATTATCGCCGTCGGTGAAGGTGAGATTCTCGTCGACCAGCTTGTCGATGCGATACTTGAAAACGGGGGAAAAGACGAGATCCTGGATGCTCTTGCGTCGATCGGACGCGGATTCTATATTCCGTCGCTCTATACGGTTGTCTATAATGACGATGAAACGGTTGCCGACTATAAGCCCGTAAAACCGGGAGTACCGAAACATGTAGGGCGGGCACTGGCATCGGTCAACCCAAAAGAAGGAACACTGCGACGGGCGCTGAAAAGGGGAGAAACCGAGCTCGCTGAGTTTCTTGTGAACCAGGACGTCTTTTGTCCTTCCACTTCGGTTTGGTCACCCGAAGCCGAAATGGGCGAACGGCTGCTCGTCGAGATATCAAGAGGATGCTCGCAGGGCTGCCGGTTTTGCTGGGCTGGATACAACTATTACCCGCCGCGCGTGGTACCTGCAAAAGACATCCTCGCAAAAGCCAGGGAATGGCGAGGCAAGACTGATCGAATCGGTCTTGTTTCGACGGCGGTCTGCGATCACCCTGAAATATCCACGATTCTTCGTGAACTCCGGGCAATGGACTACCGGATCTCGGTATCGTCGCTGCGTCTTGACCAGATCTCCGACGAGCTTCTCGACGCCCTTGTAGAATCGAATGACCAGCAGATCGCGGTCGCACCTGAAACGGGCTCTGACCGGCTTCGACGCGTGATCAACAAGAACCTCACCAATGACGAGATCGTCGACATCTGCGGCGCGGTTTTTGACCGCGGTATGCTCACAATCAAGCTTTACCTGATGGTCGGACTTCCGACCGAGACCCAGGAAGATCTCGAAGAAATGCTCGTCCTGGTGGAGAGAATTAAGAATCGCATGCTGGAGGCCGGGAAGGAATTCGGCCGTGCCGGAAAGATCATACCGTCACTCAACGGATTCGTTCCAAAACCGAATACGCCTCTGCAATGGGATCCTATCTGCAGCGAGCGGGAACTAAAAAAGAAAATAAAGTGGTCTTGCAAGAATCTCTCGAAGATACCGAATGTCGAAGTCAGGTTTATGTCCGCGAGGATCGCCCACGAACAGGCGCTTTTTTCGTCGGGCGACAGAAGGATCGCGCGAGTGATCGAATCGGCTGCGAACACGGGCGGCAATATTAAACAGGCGCTGCGCGACACGGGCCTCGACCCTCAATTCCACACCAGCCGCCAGCGACGGTTTGACGAGTATCTACCGTGGTCGATCGTTGATTCGGGCCTCGCTTTCGATTTTTTGCGCAGCGAACACGAAAAGGCCCATCAGAGTGAATCCAGCAAGCCTTGTCCGGCAGTTGAAAAATGCACGATTTGCGGCGTTTGTCCGTCGACCTGGTTGGCTGACGCTCCGGAAAGCCTTATTCAGATTCAGCCCGCAAGCGTCCGCGAGGGATTGATTTAAAGTCAAAAACAAAAAACAGGCGGATCTTCAATGACCGGCCTGTCAGGTTCAAATTTTATGCGAGCTGCTATTGCGCCAGGAACCCTCCCGGGGTGGCCGTATGATCAAAGACATAGTCGTATTCGTAAACTCCAAAGGGCAAGATCGGCACTTTCTTTGCGTAATAGACGCGGGCAGTAACGATGTTCTTATTTTGCTTAACGTCGATCAACACATCGTAGGGTATTTCATTAACGCGTGCGGCGGTCTGAAGTTTTTCCCTGACGACCTCGGTCGGGGTCCCGTAGCTCGAAGGAAGCGAAACACCCTGGACGATCGCTGTTTCCATTTCTTGTTTAAAATTCGCTCCCTGGTAGGCCGTGGGGATAAAATTGTAGCCGGCATTTGCTATCAGAATTAACACGACCGCTATCAAGAGCAGTTTTACCGCTGCCCCGCCGCGTTCGGCGATCCTTTTTTGATTTTGCAGATTGTTCATATGACTTTACTCCTTTGTCATATCGGGGGAAGCACGCGCGAGTAGCACGCTGTGTAAAGACTCGCGGACAACGTTCTCGGGCACTTCGTTTCCGCTTACTATTCGCGGACTCCCGATTCGTTCCAAGAGGACCCATTGGACCGTTTCGCCGTTGGATTTCTTGTCGAACACCAACGCATCAAAAACCGTGTCAATGTCGATATTGCTCGCATCGGGCAGACCTCCGACGCGCGAAACAACATCGTTCAACAAGTTTATACTATTATTGTCACAATATTCAAGCCTTTTTGCGATTTCCGATGCCGCCAAAAGCCCGTAGGCAACCGCTTCGCCGTGACGAAAATAGGTGTACCCGGTGACTTTTTCGAGAGCATGAGCGACGGTATGGCCAAAATTCAGAATTTTTCTGGATCCCGAATCGCTTCGGAGCGGTTCTTCATATTGATCGCCTCGCACGACTCTGGCTTTTTGTTCGATTTGCGAAGTAATTAACTCGATCAGGTCGCTTTCAAACGAGTCCAGTGAGAAGTAACCGGCAAATTCTGCGGGAGGGTATTTGTCCAGGAATCGGGCTGTCAATCCAAGCAGTTCGCTGCCACCGATCGCAGCAAGCTTTATGAGTTCATAAAAGCCGGCGCGAATCTCCCGTAAATCCAAAGTCTTTAAATACCCAACATCTGCAAAAACCGCCCTCGGATGATGAAACGCCCCGATCATATTCTTTCCGAAGTCCGTGTTTATGGCGGTCTTCCCGCCCACCGAGGAGTCAACCATTGCAAGAAGCGTTGTCGGTATTTGCACGATCGGGATCCCGCGCATATAAATCGCCGAGGCAAATCCTGCGATGTCGCCCGTGACCCCTCCCCCGAAAGCGACTACGGCATCGTTCCGGGTTAAACCCGCTTGCGAAAAAAACTCAATGGAATTCTCGAGGCATTGGAGTGACTTATGCTCTTCACCGTCCGGAATCTGCCAAACGTGACATTCGAATCCAGCGGTTGAAAGGGTACGCACGAGAGAGTCGCCATGCAACCCGAAGACCCTTCTGTTCGAGAAAACGATGAGCTTTCGCGGCTCGAATCCGGCGAGGGCCTTGAGTTCCTCCCCGAGGCCGGCTTCCAGCCCTCTTCCTACGATTACAGGGTACTCCTGCTGTCCGGTTTTTACGATGATTCTATTCATCCTTCAAAAAGACAGAGCCGCGAGAAATCTCACGGCTCTTGGGTTCAGATGATTTAGGGCAGGTGAAGCAACGTGGGAGTGTGCCGCACCTGCCAATCTGTGGTAACTGTCCTCACCCCAGCTACCACTCGAATCAGAGAATGAACTCTGATTCGGTGTCAAACACTATATCCATACTTCTCAATTTAAGCAAGCTTTTTACTATTCGATATCAAACTGTTGCTCCCGAAAAGCCGTAAACGAATATCACGCCAGCACGTCTGCTATCACTCCCGCCAACCAAGCTGCTTTTTCTTCGATATCAGCCTGATCTGAACCCTCAATCATCACGCGGGCGAGATTCTCAGTCCCCGAATACCTCAGAAGAAGCCTTCCGTTCGATCCAAGCTGCGACTCTATCAGGTCCTTTCCGCGCCGGACCGCGGCTATCTCTTCTAACGGGGGTTTGCTTGAGACCCTCACATTCACGAGCGTCTGCGGCAGTCTCGAGAAGCCGCTGCGGAGTTCGGAGAAAGGCCGCCCGGTTTCGATAATAGCCTGCAAAAGAAAAAGAGCGGTCTGCATACCGTCGCCTACCAATGAGCGTTCGGGAAAAATAATATGACCCGATTGTTCGCCACCGATCGTTGCACCGGACTTCAATAACTCAGCGAGTACGTATTTATCGCCCACGGCCGTTCGCACAAGCTTGATTGATCTTTCCCGGAGGGCGATTTCAAGACCGATATTGCTCATCACCGTCGAGACAACGACATTATCCTTAAGTTTTTTCTTGTCACGGAGAAAATTCGCCATGATCCAGAGTACCGCGTCACCATCGACGATCACGCCCTTTTCGTCAACAAAAAGTGAACGGTCGGCATCACCGTCAAACGCAACGCCAAAATCGGCCCCCGAATCCGACATCGCACGCTGCAGCTTTTCGAGATGCAGCGAACCGCAGTCGCGGTTGATGTTTTGTCCGTCGGGTTCGCTGAATATCGATTTCACCTCCGCGCCAAGCAACTCAAACAACGACGGTGCGAGATGAGAGGCGGCACCGTTCGCGCAATCCGCGATGATTCGCATCCCGCTCAAGTTCAGACCGCCGAAATCCTCCAAAAAATGGTTCAAGTAAAATTGCTGAAGCTCTTCCGATCTCGCGGAATCGACGACGCCGGGCTCGAACCCATCCTTTTCGTGTGCATCGACAGCGGACTCGATCACAATCTCGACTTCTCTTCCGAGCTTTCTTCCCGACGGGGAGAACAATTTGATGCCGTTATCTTCGAATGAATTGTGCGATGCGCTAATAACGACGCCGGCATCGAAATCCAGCGAGCCGGTAAGAAATGCGATTCCAGGTGTTGTGAGAATGCCCGCCGACTCGCACCATCCCCCGGCTGCCATAACACCCGATCCAAAGGCATTCTCTATTCGCGGGCCCGATTCACGGGTGTCTCTTCCGGAGATGAATCTCGCCTGTTTGCCTTTTTCGCGTCCAATATGGTTTGCGAGTGTTTTTCCGATAATCCAGACTGTTTCCGAATCGAGAGGATACTTGTCCGCACTTCCGCGGATTCCGTCTGTCCCAAATAATTGACTCATAACTTTTTAGGGAGAATATTCTCCTCGTCGGCGCCGCAATGCCGAAGAATCGGACGGCGGGAGAACCACAGACTCTTATATAGCAAGAATGCCCTTGACGCCAGACGGAAAATAGCCATAATTAATAATTGTAGGTTGTATAACGGTTTGGAATACGGTTTTACAACCTTTTCAAGACCGAAAGAATCCTTATCAGTAGTGCTTTCCCCGCCTCCGGCGGTCTGGATGCCGGATAGAAACCTCTTAGAAGTCAAATCGCTGTAATTATGAAGAACCGAACAATTGCTGTCATTTCCATAATGCTCTGTGTGTCTTTTTCCGCTCTCGCGCAGACTTCGGAAGAGCTCAAGGAAAAAAAGCCGCCGCGGTTGATAGTCACCGATCCCCTTGGGTCGGCGCCCGATCCGTCGCCAACGCCACGAAAAGTAGTAATAATTACCAGCGCCCCTGAGCCCGGCGAAGAAAGCACCGGAACGCCCTCTCAACCTTCTGCGGTCAGTCTTGCGGACCTGCGTACGCGTTCGCTGCGCTTTGCGGCTCTGCAAAAAAGGATTGCCGAGGCAAAACGCCAAATGCGGGTCAAACCGCTTCGAATCTCCATGAGCGACGAATCGCAAACGACCGAAATCGTACGCATCGCTTTTTTTGACTGGGATACCGAGGATGTTGACTACGCCGTGATTTCAAAAGTTGCATTTTTGGATAACCTCAGCGAGGTGATGACCCGTAGTG
This sequence comes from Acidobacteriota bacterium, assembly GCA_029862725.1. Classification (GTDB taxonomy): domain Bacteria; phylum Acidobacteriota; class Blastocatellia; order Pyrinomonadales; family Pyrinomonadaceae; genus Aridibacter. The sequence continues at coordinate 10,308 of JAOTWT010000016.1, forward strand.
AAGGTGGTAAATGGTTGCGCATAAAGACTATAAGAGGTAATGGAGTGAATACGCCGGTGATAATTACCGACAGCCGGAACCGCACTCATCTCCCGCTCATCGTCCAGTACCCGATCGAAAAGTACGGCCGGTTTATCGAAATGGCCTACTATGTTTCGACGCACCCGGGTATGGTTACTCCCGAAACGGTCAGCGCCGGACGCCTGTACGTGCGGAACGTGCTCAACACGGCCCGCGCGCAGCTCAGGGAAAAAGGAATATTTATTCAGCCGAAAGTTGCGGATATCGCCGAACGATTGGCGCTTGTGGAGCATGTCGACCACCTGCGGTTTCGTACTGAATATCACCCACGAATTTATAATGACGTGTATATGCTCTACGCCTTAAACCGCGGGCAAACCTACCGATACTCGGTAAGCAGTGCCGGTGCGGGCGGGATGGTCCAGATGATTCCTGCGACATACCGCATGATCCGGAGCAGATACTACTCGGTCGGTCTGATACCCGATTTTGTTGTAGGCATGCGGGACCATGTAAATGCCGCGACCGCGATGCTTCTTTATATGCAGATGACGTGGAACGATCTTGTCTCGAATTCGACCGTCTACGGGGCAATGGAATCGGGAATTGCCACTCAGGAACAGCTGATGGCCGCCGGTTATAACTCGAATCCTTCGCGACTCGCAAAATACATACGGCGGGGCGGGGCGAACTGGACAAACCATATTCCGAGGGAAACGCGTGTTTACCTTGAGATTTATTCTTCGGTCGAAAGACATGTGCCTCTCGCGCCGCGCGGCAATTAAGATCTTTTCAATTTTGAGATCGGAAGGGGTGCTACTTCAGGCACCTTTTTTCGTTTTCGCCAGATAGTCGCGCAAGTCTGCAAGAGTGAGATCAACCAGGTTTCGTTCGTCAAAAAAAGGATCCGCAGTAGTTTCACCGGTGATGTCCGGAAAAAGCTCGAATTGTCGCTCGTCGACTTCCGTTTGATAATCAATCTTTAAGACCGTCAAACCCCAGAGCGGTCCCAAAAACACGTCATAGGTGAGGATGTGCCCGTTTTCGCTGCCCGAGTATCGGTTTTTGCGTGTTTCGCGTCCCCGAAGGTGGCGAAAAGCCTCGTATTCGGACTGGTTCAAGTCGATGCGGGAGAAAATAATACCGAGTCTCGATTTCTCGATCGAATAAGAACGTTGATTATCTTCCGGATTCCTCACCTTTCTAAACCGCAGATCGGAACCAGCGATATAGTTGTCAAATATCTGTAAATGCGGGTCGGACGGCGACAATCCCTCCGGAAGCCCGCGGACTATGAAGCGGCGCCGGAACACGTTTTTGGGTCTAATGATCGTATCTTGTATTTTCGACATCTATCCCTATACTTCTTATAGTTTTTATACAGCAATCTAACGGAGTCATTATGCGATTTCAACTCTATTTTGTCTTTGTTTTCTCGATATTTGCCCTATCGGTTTGCAGCGGATCGAGGGATTCGAACGAGGCTTCAAACAGGGGGCCGAATGTAAACGCAAACCCGGCCCCGAGCGCGTCACCTTCCCGATCGGGGATTCTGGATGCCGATATTCAGACGCCGACTCCCGCCCCGACCGTCGAAGCCGTGACGCTAAAACCTTTGATCGCATCATTTTGCAAGGCCCGTCGCGAAAAGGATGAGGCCGCGCTGCGAAAGCTCTATTCAGCCGCGACCCTCCGGAATCTGATGAGCGAAGCCCGCGCTGAAGGCAAGAAGAGTATCACCGAGTATCTGGAGATCGAGCCGGTCGGGGACCGTTGTTCGGTCGTCAATGAGCGAATTGTCGGCGAAACGGGAGAAGCGACGGTCATTACGGAAACATATCCAAACGGCGTTCGCTGGACTTTTGTAAAGGAAGACGGGAACTGGAAGCTTACCGATCAAAGCAGCGATTTCGAAAGAGTCAAGAAGAGCGCAAGTTAGTGGAAGGAGTCAGAAGTCAGGAGCCAGCATAATTCAATCCCCGAACTGAGAACTGTTCTCAATTCTAAACTCTAACCAAACTCAAGACACCGTACACCAGGCTCCGACCTCCTGAATCCTGACTCCTGACTCCTGAATCCTGAATCAGGCATTCGCTTTAAACGCCGGAAGCCCGACCCTCGCCTTCGGTTCTTTTTTCAAACCGAGTGCCCAATCTGCCTGCATCAGCGTGTGAATGTCCCGGGTTCCCTCATAGATCACCGCAGCCTTGCAGTTTCGAAGGTAACGTTCGACGGGATAATCATTTGTGTAGCCGTTTGCGCCATGGATTTCAATCGCCATCGAAGCCGCCGTTTCGCTCCGTGTCGTCGCCTGCCATTTGGCAAGGCTGGCGGCCTTTGCCGAGGAACGGCCCTCGTTCTTCTGAAAACCGGCCTTTAACCAAAGAAGACGACACATCTCGTAATCCGCCTGCATCTCAGCAATCTTTTGTTTCACCAATTGGAAATTCGCGATCGTCTGTCCCTGCACTTCCCTTGTGTTGGCATATGAAACCGAGGCGTCACGGCATGCACGAATTACACCCGTGGCACCCGAGGCAACGGTATACCTTCCGTTTTCCAGCGAGAACATCGCTATCTTGAAACCCTCGCCTTCCATTCCAAGCATGTTTTCCTGCGGTACACGAACATCTTGAAGCGTGAAGTAACCAGTATCGCCGGCACGGATACCCATTTTTCCGTGAAGCGTACCCGATGAAAAACCTTCGAAATCGCGTTCGACGATAAAACAGCTCATACCGGAATGGTCTCGATTTTTTCTCTTTTCTTCATCGGTCCAACAAAAGAAAAGAAAATTATCAGCGGTATTTCCAAGTGATATCCACATCTTTTCGCCGTTTAAGATCCAGTCATCCCCGTCCCGGCGGGCCGTCGATTTCATGCCGATAACATCAGAACCCGCGTTTGGTTCCGTCAAACCAAAAGTCGAAAGTTTCTCGCCTTTCGCCTGGGGAACTAGATATTTTTGCTTCTGTTCTTCGGTGCCCCAGGTCAAAAGCGACAGCGAATTCAGTCCGACGTGGACGCTCATCACGACCCGCAAAAAGGTGTCGCACGCTTCCAGTTCCTCACAAACCAGGCCCAGAGACACATAGTCGAATCCAGCGCCGCCGTATTCCTCGGGGATACACACCCCAAGCAGTCCGAGCTCGGCCATTTTTGTAAAAACGGATTTTTCAAAATGTTGTTTCTCGTCCCACTCTTTGATGTGTGGGGCGACTTCGCCCTGGACAAATTCTCTAACTGTATTCTCCAGTGCCGTCTGTTCTTCGGTCAGATCAAAATTAATCACTTTTTCTTTAATCCTCTCACCAATTTATATGTGTTAAATTACTAATACGAGTAAACGAAAATTCTATCATTTTGTATTTCTGAGTGCGATTCGGCAACAAGAAATAAGGCCGGTTTGATCCCCGCGGACTGTGATGATTTCCATTGAAGAGGCTCTGAAAATTGTTGAAGATCAGACTTTTTGCCTGCCGGTTGAGGGCGTAGGTTTGGAAGGGTGCGTCGGGCGTGTTCTTGCAGAAGATGTTTATTCTGATATGGATCTGCCGCCTTTCGATCGTTCGCAGATGGACGGATTTGCCGTGCGATCGTTGGACGTCGGCATGTCACCGGCGCGGCTTCGTATAATCGGGGAATCGGCCGCCGGCAAAGGCTGGGACGGTCATTGCGGTAAAGACGAAGCGGTCAGGATTATGACCGGCGCCCGCGTACCGGCCGGAGCGGATGCGGTTCAAAAGGTCGAACTGACCGAGGAAAAGGAAGGGCACGTAACTGTTCTAAAGCCGGTTGCAGCGGGTACGAACATCGTCGCCAAAGCGAGCGAGATCACCAGTGGGGAAACTGTTATTCAACGCGGCGAGACGATTACCGCCAATATGATTGCAACTTTGGCCTCTTTTGGGTACGAACGCGTTCGCACCTGCCAGTCTCCAAGGGTCTCGATCCTTGCGACCGGAAGTGAGATCGTCGATGTCGGGAAAACCCCGGGCAAGGACCAGATTAGGAATTCGAATTCGTGGTCGCTTGCGGCCTTTGCACGCGAGGCCGGGGCAAACGTTCGTCTGTTGGAGATCGCCAAAGACGACCTCGACGGCCTGACCGGGATCGTTGACGATGCGCTGAAAGACTGCGATTGCCTGATCATATCGGGCGGTGTCTCGGTGGGTGATTATGATTTCACAAAACCGGCTTTAAGGAACGCCGGTGCCGAAATCTTCTTCGAGCGGGTGGCGCTTAAACCGGGCAAGCCGACCGTTTTTGCCAAAAGAGACAACACGCTGATTTTTGGCCTCCCGGGCAATCCGGTCTCGATTGCCGTCGCGTTTTATCTGTTTGTGAGAACAGCGCTGCTAAAGATGCAGGGGGCTTCACTGTGCCGTTTGCCGGAATCCAACGCGGTCGCGAGTCACGATATAAAAGGCGCCAAAGGAAGGGATTCGGTTCTTCCGGTTACGCTTTCGACCGACGGAAACGGCGTCCGAATCGTGGAAACCCTCAGATTCTCGGGATCATCTAATTTTATTAGATTCGCACAGGCGAACGCGCTGGTACTGGTCGAACGCGACAGCGTGTTAAGGAAAGGAGATATTGCGCGGACGTTTCCGCTTAGGTGATATAGTAGCAAGGGTTAGCTTCAGGAAGCATTCACGATGGTCAAACTTTCGCATTTCGACGAAGAGGGCAAGATTCGAATGGTCGATATCGGTGGAAAAGAACCGACTCGCCGCAGTGCGGTAGCCACCGCCCGCGTAAATCTCTCGAAATCCACTGTCGCGGCCGTCAAAAGCGGGGCGAATCCCAAAGGCGACCCGCTTGAAATTGCGAGAATTGCGGGAATCATGGGTGCCAAGAAGACCTCCGAACTCATTCCTCTCTGTCATCAGATCGCGCTTTCCGGTGTCGATGTTACCGCCGAACTCGACGAAAAAGGGGTGAGCCTTACGGCGACCGCCCGGACAGAGGCCCCGACGGGGGTTGAGATGGAGGCTTTGACTGCCGTATCCATAGCCGCATTAACGATTTATGATATGTGCAAGGCGATCCAGAAGAATATCGAGATCTCGGGCGTGAGGCTTGAATCAAAAACTGGAGGGAAATCGAACTACCAGAGGAG
>JAOTWT010000017.1 GCA_029862725.1 Acidobacteriota bacterium
TGAGGAGAGACAATCGAGACCTTACGTCCATCTTCTCTCCAAGACTGCGACAAAAATACGGCGCAATTGCGCCGTAAGAAGCCAACTAAAACAGTCAAATGTTTGCTGATTATTCGACGGTAACCGATTTCGCGAGGTTTCTTGGCTGATCGACATCGCAACCGCGGCGAACGGCAATATGGTAGGCAAGCAGTTGAAGCGGCACCACAGAAAGGATCGGCGCCAGCAGATCACTCGTTTCGGGGATTTCGATCGTGTAATCCGAAACGAGCGAACTCATTTCGTCGTTTTCCGTGAGCACCGAAAGAATTATCCCGTCACGAGACTTTACTTCGACGATATTTGAATGAGTCTTTTCGTACCGCAACTCGCTGCCCTCGTTACCGTTCTCACGTGTATTGACGACTACGACGGGGAGTTTTTCATCGATCAGCGCGTTGGGGCCGTGCTTCATTTCTCCGGCCGGATAGCCCTCGGCATGTATATAAGAAATCTCCTTGAGCTTTAGGGCACCTTCCAGCGCGACCGGGAAATTGATTCCGCGGCCGAGGTACAAAAAATCTTGCGAGCGGAAAAATTCTCTTGAAATCTCTTCGATGTTATCGTCGTCACTCAGGAGATGCTCGATCTTAAGCGGCAGTTCGGCAAGCTCCTGCGCGTGAAGTTTTGCCTCTTCTTCGTCAATCCTGCCGCGTAATTGACCGACGTAGAGCGCAAACAGATAAATCGCCACCATCTGAGACGTAAACGCCTTTGTCGAAGCCACTCCGATCTCGGGCCCGGCATGCGTCAAAATAGTGCCTTCCGCCTCGCGCGTGATCATCGAGCCCTGTACGTTACATATCGCCAAGACCTTGCACCCCGCGCTTTTGGCTTCGCGCATTGCGGCGATCGTGTCGGCGGTCTCGCCTGACTGCGAGATTACGAGCAGGAGATCGGTTTCGACGAGCACCGGATTCCGGTAACGGAACTCCGAGGCATAGTCCACTTCGACAGGAATCCGTGCCAGCTGCTCGATCATGTACTTGCCGGCGATTCCGGCATGCCACGATGTGCCGCAGGCAGCGATTTTGACTGAGGTAATATTCTTGAGATCCTCATCCGTGATCTCCATCTCGTCAAGATAGACCTTGCCGTCATCCAGCGATATGCGGCCCTGCACTGTATCCCGCACCGCACGCGGCTGCTCATAGATTTCTTTGAGCATGAAATGTTTGAACCCGCCTTTTTCGGCCATGATCGGGTCCCATGTAATTCTTTGCTGCTTTGGCTCGACCGCATTCCCATCGAAATCCGTTGCGCGCACGGAATCTTTTGTAAGGATCGCGATTTCCCGTTCGCCAAGATAGAAAACGTCACGGGTATGCTGGAGGATCGCGGGAATGTCGGAAGCCACAAAGAATTCGCCGTCGCCGAGCCCGATTACAACCGGCGGTCCCTCGCGCACGGCGATGATCGTATCCGGTTCTTCGACCGAGATGATCGACAACGCGAAAATGCCACGGAGGTCTTTGACCGCCTTTCGGACAGCTTCTTCGAGCGTAAGCCCCTCGCTTTCCTTATAATGGCCGATCAGGTGTGCGACGACTTCGGTGTCGGTCTCGGTTTTGAATTCGCTGCCGACAGCAACGAGCCGCTCCTTCAACTGCAGATAATTCTCGATTATGCCGTTGTGAACAACGACGATCTTCCCGGTTTGATCGCGATGCGGATGCGCGTTTTCTTCGGTCGGACGCCCGTGAGTGGCCCAGCGTGTGTGTCCGATACCGTAATTGCCTTCGAGAGGATTGAGACGAATCGCCTCTTCAAGATTTCGCAGCTTTCCTTCGGCGCGGCGCAGCGAAAGACCGTTTTCGTCGTCGACGACGGCAATCCCGGCCGAATCGTAACCGCGGTACTCCAGTTTGCGAAGCCCATCCAGTATCAGCGGCACAACCTGCTTATTTCCGACGTATCCAACTATTCCACACATATTATTCGATGAGAACGATTCGGCTAGACTTTCTTTACAGTTTCAAGTTTCAATTTCAATGTTTCAAGTTCAAAGTTCGATTCGACCGACTGCCTTAATAAAGTGCGAATCGAGTAGCGATTCTAATGAGTTAGAGGTCGGTGCCCGGGAATGCCCCCCGGTTTTCCTCGCCTGCACTCACTCCCCGTCATTAGCGAGCGTCTTTATAAATCTCGCCGGAGCCCCGACGGCAAGTTTGTTGTCGGGAATGTCTTTGTTCGCCACGGTCCCGGCACCGGTTACCACGCCGTTTCCGACCTTTATCGGCGCTATCAGCATCGTATCGGATCCGATCTTCACACGATCGCCGATTTCCGTACGATGTTTGTTCTGCCCATCGTAGTTACAGGTAATGGTCCCCGCGCCGATATTTGTATCCTCACCGATTGTCGCGTCTCCGAGATAGGTCAAATGATTCGCTTTTGACCTCCGGCCGAGAGTCGTGTTTTTCATCTCGACAAAGTTACCCACTCTCGACCCGTCTGCCATACACGCCTTTGGCCGCAAGTGGGCGAACGGACCGATACTGCAGTCGTTTCCGACAATTGCGCCGGTAATCACGCAGTTGTCGAGCACGGTAACTCCGTTTCCAAGCCGAGAATCTGCGATCCTCGTTCCTGAGCGCAGTTCGCAGCCATCGCCAATCACCGAATCCCCTTCCACGACGACATTCGGGTGGATCACTGTGTCCCTTCCGATACTCGTCCGGGCGCTGACGTAAACGTTCTTCGGATCGATAAACGACACGCCGTAGTCCAGCATCAGCTTGTTGATCGTTCGCCGACGCACTTCGCGCTCCATAACCGCAAGCTGGCTCCGGTCGTTAATACCTTCAATCTCACGCTGGTCCCGATGCTTGTAGAGCGAAACCGATTCACCGGCCTGACGCAGTATTCGCGGCGCATCCGTCAAATAATACTCGCCCTGGGCGTTATCGTTGCTTATCCGGGAGAGTGCTTCAAAGAGTTTGATTGTATCGAAACAATAGATCCCGGAATTAATTTCCTTTACCGAAAGTTCATTCTCGCCGGCATCCTTTTGCTCGACGATACGGTCAAAAAAGCCGCCGTCATCGCGTACTACGCGTCCATATCCTGACGGATCTTTAAGCGCGACAGTCAGAATCGTCGCCGCCGCCCCCTTCCCTCGATGATCATGATGCTGCTGGACAAGCGATGCCAGCGTTTCGGCCCTGATCAAGGGGACATCCCCCGACAGCACAAGCAGCGTTGAATCCTCATCCGCGAGGCAAGCTCTTGCCGAATTGACCGCGTCACCAGTCCCCAGCTGTTTCTCCTGCACGACAAATTCAACAAGTTCCGGATCGATCTCGTCGAGGACCGCCGCCGTTACATCTTCACCCTGATGGCCGATAACGACAAATATCTTCGACGGTGCGAGTGCCGTTGCCGTCCGGCAGACATGGTTTATCAGCGGCCGCCCGTCAAGCTTGTGGAGGACTTTTGCGAGATTCGAACGCATCCTCGTTCCAAGTCCGGCGGCAAGGATCAGGACATTCAACTCTTTCCCTTTGTTTTCATTGCTCATATTACGACCGGGTCTCGGATTTCTGATTTTATTTTGTCCCGCATTTTCCTCATCTGCGGTTGCTGGAGCGCACTCAACATTACTACATCGGCGAGTCTTGAGGGTTTATGACGCACCTTCCGACCCTCATCGAGTAGATTGCCATAGACGATGCGCGCACCCTCGATAGTCTCGGGCGTAATCGAATCGGCGATCCCGATCTGCTGGGCTCCCTGATCGAGATAACGAGCGGCTTGCGTTTCTCTAATCGGGTAATTATTAACGATTACATAATCAAAATCGATTTCAGGAGAATACTCCTTCACGATCTCCAGGTGTCTCCGTGCCGACAATCCATCCGTCTCTCCGGGCTGGGTCATCAGGTTCGAAATATAGACTTTGACCGCCGAGGATTGCGCAATCGAGCGTGATACATCGTTTACAAGTAGAGGCGGCAAGAGGCTTGTAAAGAGCGAGCCGGGGCCAAGCGTAATAATATTCGCCTCCCCGATCGCTTCTATCGCCTCCGGAAGCGGATGACACGTTTCGGGTTCCAAGCGCAGGTTTCTAATTCGGTTACCGACGTTTCCGACGTTCGTTTCACCATGGACGGTACTCCCGTCGTCAAGCTCCGCGCGAAGCCGGACGTCTTCCATCGTAGCCGGATAAATCTGTCCCTTACTCACTAGAATTTCCGAGGACAGCTTTACGGCCTCTGAAAAATCGCCGGTTATCTCTGAAAGCGCGGCCAGAAAAAGATTGCCAAAACTATGACCGCCGAGTTCCCCGTCACCGCGAAACCTATGCTGGAAAAGCTTTGAAAGCAAATGCGAATCTTCCGAAAGCGCAACCATGCAGTTTCGGATATCGCCCGGCGCGGGCATTTTCAACTCGTCCCGGAGACGCCCCGAGCTTCCTCCGTCATCGGAAACCGCGACGATTGCCGAGAGCCTTTTGATCCACATCGGCTTTGATTCCGCCTCGCCGACATAGTTCTTAAGGCCTGAGAGAAGCGTGGAAAGCCCGTTTCCGCCGCCAATTGCAACCACATTCAATCCAAGCGAAGTTTGTGAAAATATATGGTTTTTCATCGAAACGGCGGATTAATACAGAGGGGAAAACATCGCAGGGTGGAATGTAAAACACTTTGCGGCAGACCGCACCGCAATCATCCCGTAAAATACCTGAATTTTATCACTTTTTGTTTTTGTTTATCAATTAAGGGCATGCGCGCAAACTACAATATTCGCCTGATATGCCGACTTTATTTTGAAATCGGCTTAGTAGGAACCCGAAAAACCCTGGGGTTAAAAATGTGTAAACAGAAAAAAACACTTGAAGGTCGTTAAACCCGTGTGTTAAATTATTTATTGCGGTTGTACTTCAAACCCGCCCTTAAGCCGTAGTAAAATAACTTAAAGTTTATCGATGAGACTCCTCAAAAACTCATTGTAATTAGAATACTAAAGCGAGAACAACTACGATGGCAGAAACGCCGGTCATTATCAGGGAACATCAGTTTCAAAAAATAAAGAGCGCCCTTGCGCGGCTCTGCGTTGAAGCGGCGGCGAGAGTTGTGTTTCTGGTCGACCGGGACGGTCAGCCGATTGCCTTTCACGGTGAGATCGGCGAAATGGACACGACGAGCTTCGCGTCGCTTGCGGCCGGTAACGTAGCGGCTACCAACAGCATGGCCAAACTCATCGGCGAGGACCAGTTCCCGTCCGTGGTCCATGAAGGCGAAAGGGAAAGCATTTTTATAAGCGTGATCGGCCGCAGCCTTTTGGTGGTTGTATTTGACGAACGCTCGACCCTTGGCCTCGTCAAATTGCGAACCAAGAAGGCAACATTCGTTGTCGCTGAGATTCTCGAAGGAGTCGCCCGCGACTCAGCAGATTTGACGCTTAGCGAAAGTTCTTTCTTCGCGGAGATTACCGACGAAGACATCGATAGCCTGTTTGGCTAGATCTGTTCGGTTACTGGCCACACGGCCGTTATCAGACTTATGACGTTCATAAATTACGCATCGCGCGAAATAAACTGCAAGATCGTTTATTACGGTCCGGGACTTTGTGGCAAAACAACCAATTTGCAGTACATCTACGATTCGACCGCTCCGCAGGCGAAAGGAAAGCTGATCAGCCTGGCTACGGAAACGGATCGGACCCTGTTTTTTGACTTCATGCCTCTTGAGCTCGGGACCGTTCGTGGCTTTAAGACGCGTTTTCATCTCTACACGGTACCTGGACAGGTTTATTACGATGCTTCGCGAAAGCTGATTTTGAAAGGAGTCGATGGCGTTGTTTTTGTCGCGGACAGCCAGGAAGAAAGGATGGACGCGAATATCGAGTCGCTCTACAACCTCGAAGAAAACCTCGAGGCGCAGGGCTTCGATCTCATGAAAATTCCCTACGTACTCCAGCTCAACAAACGCGATTTGCCGAATGTTATCCCGATCGATGAACTTTCCGCGGAGCTCAAGAAGAAGGGCGAGCCGGTCTATGAGGCTGTCGCGACGAACGGCGAAGGCGTATTCGACACGCTGAAAGCCGTTGCGAAACAGGTGTTGACGGAATTGCGGAAAGGCTAGCTGCGAAATCCGAACAATTGAAAAGAGGTTGCGTCGAAAGTCGCAACCTCTTTTTTCGTCCGAATCGTGTTCGTCAAAAACCGGATCTCTGATCTTGTAATTTTACAAGCGTCTTCAAAACTGCCCTTAACTGTGGAAATTATCGATTCGTTTTTAAGAACATTACGGTGGTACGGGTCTAAATGCAGCGGGCTTTGTTTCCTCCCCGGATTGCCGTTGGGTAGGCACTTTATACTCGCTTTTGGGAAAATCTTCGCGGTTTCATGCGAGAAGTTTCCCAATCGAGTTGCCTTTGCTATCTAAAAGTACACCAAGCCGCACGGTTTTGCCCCTGGCACGTATTCCGAATTGGCCGGCTGGTTCATCAATATTGGTTTCTCGCTTAATTCCTCGGCATACTCTTTGCTCATTCATCTTCGAATTGAAGAGAGGGTCAATAATGAATTATGTACACATGCACCTGGTTCTAAGTCATCTCCCGGTTCTGGGCACCTTATTCGGTTTGTTTCTGCTGGCCTACGGTGTTGTCAGAAAGAGTGCCGAAGTGCAGAAAATCTCATTGGGAGTATTTGTTCTGGCCGCATTGGTAACCATCCCCGTTTATTTGACGGGGGAACCTGCCGAGGAGATCGTCGAACACATGGGCGGGATATCCGAAGCGCTTATAGAACAACATGAAGACTCGGCGATCAGCGCTTTGATCTTGATGGAAGTAACGGGCGCTCTGGCATTACTGAACATTTTTTTCCTGGGTCGCGCAATTGCCGCGAAGTTCATAATAGTTACGGCTCTAAGTTCAGTATTGGCGAGCGGGGTGATTTTATGGACGGCCAATTTAGGCGGGAAAATTCGCCATACGGAAATTCGATCCAGCGGCGCACAAACGACAAACCCGGAAAAGAAGATAGAAAATGACGATGATGACGACGATCATGAAGACGATCATTAATGCGCTGCCGCTGCTGCTAACTTAAAGAGTGCTGCACATTTTCCCCTGAAAACGGGAAAGGCCTCTATCACATGATACTTGAATTGTGCGGAGAGGATCGGCGATTCCCGGGTACAACCTCAAGAAAGGTGTCCGGAGATCATTGGCTTTATGCGTCTCACAATCTTAACGCGGACCGTTTATCATCATTCGTCCACTCAATTGCCGGTTTCCAAACAATTGTGGGAAATCACGCGGCTATTATTCACCATAATCCACCAGATCAGTTCGGCACCGAAGCAATTCTAAAAAAAAATGTTTTGAGACTCGAAAAGTCAGTTGGTCAGCAGGCCGAGGGTTAATTCGCGGGATTTTCAAGGCAAACAGAAAAGCCACCTGCAAGACAGATGACCTTCTTAAAGAATGGCGGAGCCGACGGGACTCGAACCCGCGACCTCCAACGTGACAGGCTGGCGTTCTAACCAACTGAACTACGACTCCGGAAGTCTTAAATCCTGGTGGGCATAGAAGGACTCGAACCTCCAACTTCCTCCTTGTAAGGGAGGCTGTCTACCAATTGACATATATGCCCACGCCAAAAATCTTTCAAAAATCTCGCCATTCAAACGGGAATTAGCGAACCGTAATGCTAGAAAATTTAGGGGGATGTGTCAAGGACGCGAGTGGCTGGGGCCTCTGGTGTTCCAAGTTTCAAATTGCGGTTTCCATATGTCGAAAAAGTGACCTGCGAAGAATCTTTTCGAAAGACGGATCATTTAATAAGTAATGCTGGCCCGTGAATCGGTACTCAAACAACCCTGAAACCTGAAACCTGAAACAACTTCAAACTACCTCTGCAGTTTTGGTTTTCGCCGGGTGTCGATCCCTTCTTCGTATTTCAGGATCGTACCGCCAAAACCGACGATCCATCCGGTTCCGTTGAAGAATCTAATGTCTTCGAGGTTGTTTCTAGAGGCGGTCCTGGTTTCCCTCCATATGTTTCCACCGCTTGTGGTATGGAGGATCGTGCCCTGTTCCCCAATCGCCCAACCGTTCGCATTGTCGGTGAAGTATACGCCGCTGAGATCCGTACCGAGATTGCTTTTTTGCAGTCTCCAGTACTTACCGCCATTGATCGTCTGGTAAATACTGCCGTTGGCCCCAACCGTCCACCCATGTGACCGGTCGACAAAGTACACAGACTTAAGCATCGAGTCCAATTTTTCCGAAACAACAGCCGGACCCCAGGTAACACCCGCATCTTCCGTATAAAGAATCATTCCGCCGCCACCGACAATCGCGCCCACGAACTCCCCGGCAAAAGCTCCGTCGAGCATCAGAAACCTCGTCGGCGCGAGCACTTTCTGCCAACTCAGGCGATCGTTTTCGAGCGCGTAGAGCGTACCCATTTCTCCGAGAGCAAGACCAAACCCCGACCGCGTAAAGACGAGATTTGTAATTCTACGCCGGTTCGAATCTTCGAAGTCATGTTTTACCCAAGTCTTCCCGCCGTCCTCGGTACGCATCAGGTATGAGGGCGGACCCTCGCCCAGACTATAGATATCGCGTTCACATAACGCCCAGCCGTGCTGGCGGTCTGTAAAGTGAATCTTCCTGATCGTATCTCCGGTGAACTTCCTGACAACACGCCAGGTCTTGCCGCCATCGATGGACTGCAGCAAAGCGCCCTTGCTTCCGCCGATAAAGCCCCTTTCGGCATCGGCAAAATGAATCGTCCGAAACCACGCAAGCGAGCTGGTCGGCTGTTTCACCCATTCGCCGCCTGATGCGGTTTGGACGAATACCAGAAGTATTAGAAAGGGTATGATTCTAAGTAATTTAAGTATCTGTTTCACAGTTAAATGGCGCCGGTCTCCCGGCTCTAAATATGGCACCTGCAAAATTCCCGCATTAGTCCTTAAATCCTTGGGTTCCGAAGCCAATACCGTATGCTCTTCGCGCGGAATTGGCAGATTTACCGGATCGTCTTCGAGGCTTCGTAAGCGACTCAACTTTTGAATCAACGACAATTGATAAACGGTCAATGATTAAAACGGGCTTCCGAACAGTATTCTTGCGGCACTCGCCTTGCCGATTACGTTTAGCAACTTGCTCCAGGTAAACCCTTTTTCGCCGACGATGATCTGATCGCCCGGCTTCAAGAAGATTGTCGGGACCTTCCCGCGTTCGATCGCAACGAGATCGATCTGTTCCTGTGTCATAAAGCCTTCGGGAGTGAATCTTGCGAGATAGATCTTGTTCTTGTTGGCGCCTTTGGAGAGACCGCCTGCCTCCAGAATCGCTTCGTTTATACTTATCCGCCGTTCCATAACCCTGACGCCCGGTACCCCGACTTTGCCCATTACCGCGTAACGCGCCGATCCTGCACGCGAGAGAGTGACTGTGACTTTCGGGTCGATGATGTACTCCTCGAGCCTCTTTGTTATTTCATCTGCGACCTGAGTGACGGTTTTTCCACCCACAAAGACCCCGTCACGGATCAACGGATAAGACATTCGGGCCGTCGGCGGAACCATTACATCCATCCGGCAATAGTCGGGACACTGGCCGAACACTTCGACACTGATGATATCCTGAGGTCCCAACCGGTATTCTTCCAAGTAATTGGAGTAATAGTTTACGATCCTTTCGGTTTCGATATCTTCCGGATCAACGGATTCCGTCTCATCTTCGATTACCGAAGGAGGCGTCGCAGCCGGAACCGCTTTCATCTCCGCGGGATTGGGTTCGGGCTCGCCTGTTTGCGCCGCGGCGGGCAATGCCAGGGCCAACAGGGTTACGAATATCATTGATGTTCCAACAAATCTAAAAGCACTCATTGTTTTCTCCGTCTGTAAGGCGAATCCTCGTGTATCAGTGTCTAAAAATGATCAAAAAGTCCTTTTGTCCAAAAACTAAAGGCAATTCCTATCTTCCACCGCGTCCGAACAAGATCGTCTTGATCGTGTCAAAAACGATAATCAGATCGAGCGGAAGCGATTGGTTCTTAATGTAATAAAGGTCGTACTGCAATTTTCGTCTCGCGTCATCGACCGAAGCTCCATAGGGATAATTTGTTTGTGCCCAGCCCGTGAGACCCGGCGCAACCAGGTGCCGGTGTTCGTAATACGGGATCTCTTTCGCCAGTTGCGCGACAAAATGAGGCCTCTCGGGACGTGGTCCTACGAAACTCATTTCACCTTTAAGGATATTCCAAAACTGCGGAATCTCATCCACTCGGATCTTTCTAATTATTCTGCCTACACGGGTTGCGCGATCATCGTCGGTGGTCGCCCAAATCGGTTTCCCGTCTTTTTCGGCATCGATACGCATCGACCTGAACTTGATCACGTCAAATTCCCGTCCGTTTTTGCCGACCCTGTTCTGTCGATAGAGTACGGGGCCTTTTGAGTCTAGTTTTACAAGGACGGCGGTTAATATTGCGACGGGCAGAGACAAAATCAGACCGACTGCCGCAAGCGAGCGGTGAACGGCTTCACGCACAAAAAACTTGATTTTCGTCTCGCGTCCGGGGCCACCAAAAATCAACCACGACGGCCTGAGCATGTCCAGCTGGACCTGTCCGGTGACCCTTTCAAAAAAAGACGTGCATTCTTCAATTGTTACGTCTCCCGCAAGACTCATCTTGAGAAGCGTCTCTGTGGGAAAAGTCCCGCGCCTTTCCCGGACTGCGGTCACAATCCGGTTTACTCCCTTTTCCCTGATGATCTTTTCAAGATCGCCGGTTGTCCCGAGAACTTCGGCCAACCCAATCTTCTCGGCGGGAACGTGACCGTTTTCGGTTACGAATCCGACTATCCTGAAGCCGGCATCACGGCGGTCCCAGGCGACCTGTGCGGTCGCGTGGGCGGCCCTGCCAGAACCGACGATTAGAATCTTCTCACCAATATCCGGGTGGCCGGTAAGAGTGTGGATCAGGACCCGCCACGAAAGCAGCAAGACCAGCACGATAGCGACCGAAAAAAGCGAGACCCCGCGCCCGATAAACAGAGGGGGAAGGAAATAGAAGAGCAGCGCCAGTGCCGCCCAGGCTATTCCCAGCGCCTGCACGAGCCGCAGAAACAACTCTCTCCGGTTTGCAATAACGGTGTACTCGTAAAGGTCGTAAATATAGAGGGTCAATAGACATACTCCGGTAGCCAAAGCGATCTTGTACCAGGCGTTGTTCTCATTGAGCTGGTATGCGGCACCGCTGATTCCCAGTCGGATGTACAAAGCCAGCATTACACCACCATAGATCATCGCCATGTCGGCGAGAATAAACCAGATGGTCCTTGAACTGAACTTTGATGCACTCATATAAACTGCGGGGCCATTCCGGATCAGGAATTGGAAATCCTATTCAATGCTTTCCTCTCTCTTGTACCTCTTTCCGTAATACCCGTAACCGTATGTCGATTCGTTTAGCACTTCCTCACTCTGGTTTAGAATCACCCCCAGCATCCTGTCGCTGGGCAGCGTTTCCAGAATGCGATCAACCGCGCTGTACTTGGTTCTTCCCGCCCTCACGACAAGAATCGCCCCGTCGGCCTGGTTGATCAGCACCGTTGCGTCCGTAAACACCCCGAGCGGAGGCGCGTCGATGATTACGTAATCGAACATTTCACGCGCTTCGCGAAGAATTTCCTGAAATCTCGGCCCCGAAAGCAGCTCGGCGACGTCATTTCGCGCTTCACCACCGGGCAGCAGATGAAGACCGGACGGCTCCAGCCGGACGATCGTTTCCTCAACCGAACAGGTGCCGCTCAAAATATCCGAAAGCCCCTTGTCGGTTTCGATCCCTAAATAATCCGTCAGACTCGGCATCCGGAGATCGCTGTCGATGATCAGCGCCTTGACGCCGTCCGTCTGTGCAAGCAGCCAGGCGAGGTTTAGCGATGTAATCGTCTTGCCTTCCGCCGGATTGACGCTGCCTACAACGATCGACTGGAGTTTCCTGCGCTGGCTTTTGTGGAGGACGTGGGTCCGCAGTGTCCTGTACTCCTCGCAGTAGGTCGAATGCGGCTGTGTTATCGAAACTAATCTCGGTTCAACACGCTCTGCCTCGACCTCCCACCGAGCGAACTCGGGCAGAGGTTTTCGTACAGAGCGTGGTGAACCTACGGTGTCCAATGTTGCCCCAGCAGTATTACTCGTTTTCAAATCAGGGAGTGCCGTCCCGATTGTTGAATCCGACTGCTCACTGGACGCCGATCTTGGCGTTCCTATCCGAAAATCCTCTTCCACGAACACCCTGGGCGGAGTGGAACGCCGCGCACGGGTGTTTTTGTCGAATGGAACCACATTTCTGTCATCGACGCGGGTCTCGCCGCCGTTTCGTGATTCCCCACCGGGATTCTCAGTTTTTCGTTTTTCAAGGGCTTTTAAGATACTCATTTCGCTTGCTCCGAATCTTTCGGTTTGTGACGGAAAGTGATCGCGGCCTGAGCGACCTAATAGAATCCGCCAACTTCCTCGATTTCAAGGTTTATTTCGTCATCGAGATCATCGAAGGGAATTCGGCTCGCCTCACCGTTCGACTTTACGGCCGGTTCCGGCTGCTGGGTCTTGAAGGCTCTCTTTGGTTTTGCAGCTCTTGGTCTTGCCCGATTGCTCCACAGTTCTTCACGGGCTTCCGGGGTAAGAACTCTCGAAGTGCTCACCTCTTCCGCACGCGCACTGTTCGCCACGATTTCCTGCTGTTCGGGCAAGAGGTCCAGATTGTCGGCGACTTCTTCGATCGTCTGCCGACCAATAATCTGTTCTCCAGCGGCATAGGCGGAAAGCATGGCGTTATCGCATATGTTGTTTATCTGCCGCGGGATTCCTTCAGAACACTGGAAAATAAAATCGATCGCGCCGGGAGTGAACACGTTGGGCTGTTCGGAGCCGGCGATCAGCAACCTCTCCGTTATGTAGCGCTCGACCTCTTCAACGCTCGGAAGCGAGTGCATTTTGCACCGAAGGGCGACGCGCTGCTTGAGCTGTCTCAGATTCGGCTGGTTTAGCTTTTTGCGCAATTCCGGCTGGCCGGTCAATACTATCTGCAGGTGTTTGGCGTCATCCGACTCAAAATTCATCAGGAGCCTGATTTCTTCGAGCACATAGTCCGACAGCTCATGCGCCTCGTCAATGATCAGCACGGTTCTCAGTCCGCGTCTGTTTCGTTCTTCGAGCACTCGTCCCATCTCGCTCAACAGTTCGGCCTTGTTGTTCCAATCCTTCATGCCAAGCATCTGCGTGACATGATGATAGAACTCATCGATCGAGAGACGCGGGTTAAACACATAGGCTGCAAGCACGCTTGAATCGAGCCGCCGTAGAATCCAGCGGAGCGCTGTCGTTTTACCGGTTCCCACCTCTCCGGTGAGTACGATCAGGCCTTTCGCGTTCTCCAAACCGTAATACAAACTGGCCAAGACCTCGTTGTAGCTTGGGGTGAACACAATAAACCGCGGATCCGGTGTAAGTGTGAACGGTGTGTCCTCTAACTCAAAAAATTCCTTGTACATGCTTTTTTGCCTCTCTTCTAAATCAATTCAGGCCAACCGCCTTGAATCTATGAAACTGCGCGTTCGAATACGCGTGAAAACTCCAATACCATGATAATTATCGGGATCGCTCCGATTGCCGCTCCGACACCGGCCAGCACCTTGAGCCAATATGAACGCTGCAGCCATGCCTTCTCATTGTGTGTCAACAGCGGCGGCACCGCGGCCAGCAATGGAAGTCCTGTATAGTGCTTCGCGTCTTCTATACTTTGAATCTTGAACAACCTGGGTATTTCGAAAAGTGCGGCGAGGAACAGGCCGATCGCGAGACCAAGCCCGGCGCCGAATCCCGTCAGGAGTTCCCGTTTCGGAGCTACTGGCGATGTCGGCAGATTCGCGACGTCGACGACCCGGACCGTTTCACCCTGAACGTTCTTATCACGGTTAAGTTGAAGTTCCGTGTCGTTCTTCTTCTTGAGAAGATCGTCGTACGAGCGCTTCGCCGTTTGATACTGGTTGTTTATCGATTCCAACGCGACAGCAACGCTTGGAATTGTATTTATCTTGGCCTCAAGCGTCCTTATATCCACGTCATTTGAGGCCATTGCGCCTTTCTTTAATTCGATCTGACGGTCGATGCTGCCTATCTGACCTTCCGTTTTTTCCCGTTCGATCACAAAACTCTGTTTTTGCATCTCCGCTTTGCGGTCGCTCGATTTCTTCGCATCGGCGACAATCCTGGAGGCGTTTGCGCGCAGCTTGGAGATTTCGACGTCAATCGCATTCAAGCGCTCCCGCGTGTCGACAACCATTGGCATCTTGTCGGTATACTGCAATTTGAGTTTCTTGAGCTCCGCATTTAATTCGGCCCTTCTTCGCACGAGTTCGCCATAAGCCGGTGTCTTTGTGATGTCCTGTCCTCCGACCAACGCTTCTTCGATGTCTTTCTGACCGAGATCTTCGACGAGTTGTATCTGTCGGTTCAAAGAACGGACGTTGTCGTACAAACGGCTCTTTTCGTTGTTCAGACCCTGGATCTCTTTGCTTAAGTTCTCTTCTCTCTTGCGCAGTCCTTCGAGCTGCGCAATCAGGCCCCGATCGTTCTCAGGCAATGTTTCGACGTTGGCCATCATGATCCCGAGCCTCTGCTGCTCGAGCTCATCGAGAGCTTTCTTCTTTTCGCCCAACTGAGTTTCGATAAAATCACCGGTCTGTTTGGCAACCTGTTGCTGGTCGAGTACCTGCGCATTCACGTATTTGCTGGCGAGCTCGGCGGTGACGTTGCGGGCCGCCTCGGGTGTCCGGTCCCGGTACGAAATCCGGAAAGCCGCCAGTTTCTCGGTGTCTGTTTTTTCGAGATTGACGGTGATGTTCTTCCTCATACGATCGATGATGAGTTCGGTCGGGACACCCGCTTTTCGCTCGAGCTCGTAAAGCTTGTATTTCGCGACCATTGGCTCGAGTGAAGAACGACTCAAGACTTCCTGGTTGATCGTTTCGATCCGTTGCGTCAAATCGGCGTTTGTCATCGATTTGACGACGTCTTCCGAAATTGTGGGCGGCTTTACGGTCAGGATTGTCGTCGATTCATAGACGCTCGGGAGCCGGTAAACGACATAGCCGATTGCCGCGGTCATAGTCAATACGGGCAACAAAATCAACCACTTACGACGTTTCAGCATACGCCACAAATCGCCAGCCGATCGTTGTCTGAATTCAACACTCATCGTACAAACTCCCTGTTTTCTTCCTCACGCGGCATTCTTTCTTTTTTCGCGACGCCCATTTTATCCATCCCCCAGAATTCTCTTTGCGTCCTGCAGGTCCCGCGAGCTAAACTGCGCGGTGCCCCCGCTCAGCGCCGCGGCGATTTCGCGTTTTGCCTCGTCTTTCTCAC
>JAOTWT010000018.1 GCA_029862725.1 Acidobacteriota bacterium
AGGGAGGAATCGCCGATAAGAGCGCAAACGTGAAAATCCTCACCCTTACGGTCACGCGCGGCAGCCATTCCCAGTGCGGCGGAGATCGAAGTCGAAGCGTGGCCGGCGCCAAAGGTATCGTATTTGGATTCGTCCCTTTTCAAGAAAGGGCTCAAGCCGCCGTATTGCTTGATCGAGCTCATCTCGTCGCGGCGACCGGTCAGGATTTTATGAGCGTAGGCCTGGTGGCCGACATCCCAAACCAGACGATCTCTCGGAGTATCGAACGCATAGTGCATCGCGACCGCCAGTTCCACGGCTCCAAGCGAAGCGCCCGTGTGCCCGCCGATGCGCGAACAAGTTTCAAGAATAAACTGCCGAACCTCGTCGGCAACTTCCTGAAGGTCTTCAATCCTCAGTTGCCGTAAGTCATCGGGTGATTCGATTTCTGAAATAAATCTCATTTCGTTACCTGTACTTATGCCGAAACACGCATTTTATCTTTCCAATAATGAAATGTTAAATGACAAATCTGGGTTTTTGACTGAAATTTTTGAACCTTTTGATCTGCGGGAGCGTCTAAGGGAGCAGAACAAGTCTTAATATGCACTGGATGGGAGATTTATTTATGTCAATAAGACGTCATTTTTTATCATTTTTGGGGCTGGTTTTTGTATTTACAGCGTTTTCGGCCGTCACCTATGCACAGGAAACGAGCGATACAAAGACAGATAATGCGGAAAAGTCGAGGATCGAGGGCCGGAAGGGTCAGTTTGGCCGAAAGGGAAGATCGGGATTTCGTGGAGGCCGCGGCCATCACGGCATGGTTCGCGGGCTGCACAAGCTCGATCTGACGGAGCCGCAGAAGGCTCAGATCAAAACCATTATGGAAACCCATATACTCGGCCAGCAGCCCTTCCGCGAAGAAATGAGGTCTCTCGTGATGAAAATGAGGGACGGTACCGGTACGGAGGACGACAAGGCGCGAATCGCAGAACTTCGGGCTCAAAAAAGGGAGGCCTCCGAACAGGTAAAGAATTCCATTCTTGCGGTCCTGACGCCGGAACAGCTTCAGAAAATGGAGCAAATGAAGGCGGAAAGAAAGCAAAGGATGGAAGAACGCCGGCAACGCTGGATGGAACGAAAGCAACAGCAGAAGCCAGTCGAGCCGACAAAGACGGACAACTAATTTTCGGCAATTAGTTGGTTCTCCTTAAATGTAAACAAGAGCACCGCGGGGAAGCCCGGGGTGCTCTTGTTTTTTCAGTTCTTTAAGGAAGTTGTCATGGCTTTATGTGCTGATCGTAAAAAAGGCCATGGAATCCAGTTGCGGAATCTTTAGCATTCGCGTTGCCTTTGGCACCGGCGGGGCCGTGTCTATTGATCGCTTCGTCAGAGAAACGCGTCAAAGGCGCGACATGAATTAGCGCGTTTTGGAGGGCGAAGCGCGAAGCCCCTGTAAGAGGCGATACAAAAAGTCAGATTGGCCCCGGCAGGGGCTGCGCCGTATTCCGGGGCTTGTAAAACATGGTCCTGGATACCTGACTCTTTGTTAAATGGGATTTCAAATTCGTAGCGCCCTAACTATTCCTTTTCAATTTGATTCAGGAACTCGGGCAGGTAATCGCGGATCTCATTCCTGACTCTTCGAAAAGCCGCGAGCCTCTCCTCTTCGCCTCCTTCAACAGCGGCGGGATCCGGAAAAGCATGGTGAATAAGTCTCGTCGAGGCGGGGAAGTACGGGCAGTCGGTTTTCGCGTTATCGCAGACGGTCAGTACGAACTCGATCTGTTGGTTCGCAAACTCAAAAACGGATTTTGAACGGTGATTCGAAATATCGATTCCGATTTCCGCCAATGCCTTTATCGCTTCAGGACGGACAATGCTCGGTACGGTTCCCGCGCTAAACACCTCGTAGGTCTCGCCCGCGAGGTCTTTCAGCAGGCCTTCTGCCATCTGACTGCGGGCCGAATTGCCGGTACAAAGAATCAAAACTCGCTTTCGTGCAGTCATATTTCAGGTATTTTCCAGACTTTCAATTGTTGGAGAAGAAGCAAAATATTTGCCGCGCAGCCAGATTGCGACGCTAACCAAACCAATTAGGACGGGAACTTCAACGAGCGGGCCGATAACAGCGGCAAATGCAACACCGGAACTTATTCCAAATACTGCGACAGACACGGCGATTGCGAGTTCAAAGTTGTTGCTGGCTGCGGTAAAAGAGAGCGTGGCCGTTTTTGAATAGTCGGCACCGACAGCCTTACCCATTAAAAAGCTTATAAAAAACATGACGACAAAATAGATCAAGAGCGGTATCGCAATACGCAGGACATCCATCGGAAGCTCCACAATCAACCCACCTTTGAGGCTAAACATCACGACGATCGTAAAAAGTAGAGCGATCAAGGTCAACGGGGAAATCCTCGGAATGAACTCGCCTGTAAACCAGTCCACACCTTTTACCCTGATAAGAACAAACCGCGTCAACATTCCCGCGAAAAACGGGATTCCCAGATAGATCAGGACGCTTTCTGCAATCTGCCAGGTGCTGATCTCAACAATGCTGCCGGCAAAACCAAAGACGGGAAGCAAAATACTCAGGAAGAACCATGCGTAGACGCTGTAGAAAAGAACCTGAAACACGGAATTAAAAGCAACCAGTCCCGCCGCGTACTCGGTATCGCCGTCAGCGAGTTCGTTCCAGACGATTACCATCGCGATGCACCGTGCGAGACCGATCATTATCAATCCGACCATATATTCCGGGTAACCGCTCAGAAAGGCGATCGCCAGGAAAAACATGACCGTTGGTCCGATGATCCAATTTTGGATCAGCGACAGTCCGAGGATCTTGGTGTTTCGAAAAACCTCCCCCAATTCCTCATACCGGACCTTTGCAAGCGGCGGGTACATCATGACGATGAGGCCGATCGCAATGGGAATATTGGTTGTTCCGATCTGAAACCGATTGATAAACGCTTCGGTGCCTTGAAAGAAATAGCCGATAGCAACGCCAAATAGCATCGCAATAAATATCCAAAGCGTCAGGAATCTATCCAAAAAGGACAGACGCTTGCGCGGTCCGCATTCAATACTACCCATCTGTTGTTTCCTATAGTCTTTCGAGAGCCGACAGGATATCTTTTTCAATATCACCCTTGTCTTCAATTCCGACAGAAAGCCGGATAAGGCCCTCCGATATGCCCGCCGTTTTGCGTTCTTCTTTACTTAAAACCGCGTGCGTCATCGAAGCCGAATGCTGGGCAATCGATTCGACACCGCCAAGGGAGGTCGCGATGGAAATCAAGTCGAGGCCGTTCATAAACGCCTTCCCCTCTTCGAAGCCGCCGAGATCAAATGAGACCATGCCACCGAAACCGCGCATCTGCTTCTTTGCGACCTCGTGATTCGAATGCGTTTCCAATCCCGGATAAAAGACCTCCTTGACCTTTGGATGGGACGACAAAGAGTCCGCGATGAAGGATGCGTTTTCATTGTGCTGGCGCATTCTCAAAGCAAGTGTCTTGATTCCTCTTAGAACGAGCCACGCGACCTGCGGCGCGATGTTGCCGCCAAAATATTTATTGGTGCTGTGCCGGATACGCTCGATAAATTCGGAACTCCCGGCCACTACACCGGCCGTAAGATCACTGTGTCCGCCCAGATACTTCGTCGCCGAATGGATCGACAAATCCACCCCGAGCCGCAGGGGCCTTTGGTTAAACGGAGTCGCAAATGTGTTGTCGGCGATGGTGATGATCTCCTGGGCACGTGCGAATTCCGTGACTGCTTCGATTTCCGTGATGTTTAGCAGCGGGTTCGAAGGAGTTTCAATCCAAATTACACGTGTCGTGTCTTTGATCGCGGCCTGATAATTCGCGGGATTCTTAGCGTTAACGTAGCTTATCTCCAACCCGAAATTGTCGGAAAGATAGTGAAACAGCGAATTCGATGTCGAATACATGGACTCTGGCGCGATGAGGTGATCACCGGATCTAATGACGCTCATCAGTGCCGATGAGATCGCGGCCATACCCGAGGCGAGTGCAATCGCGTCCTCGCCGTGTTCGAGCGCCGCAACCGCCTTCTCCAGCGCTTCCTGTGTCGGATTACCAAGACGCCCGTAGAAGTACCCGTGCTTCTCGTAGTTATGCACCGCCGCGCCTTCCGCGGCATCTTCAAATGCAAATACGGAGGCGTTATAAATGGGAACGGAAGCCGCCCCGTGATGCGACCTGCGGTCCATTCCCGCATGCACGCTGGTTGTAAAGATCGAATCCGCTTTTTTCATGGAACAAAACTACATAAAGAAGACCGGCTTAGCAACAGCCCTGTTTTGCGTCGGAGGCAGCGGGAGCAGTATCCGTTTGGAGCTTGCTTTCGCTACGGCTGATGCCGACGAAGTCTCCGTCGCAGCAGGTTGATTCCTTTTCGTCCATAGATTCAACGTCTTCAAGAACGACAAAGGCCTCCCATTCGTTTCCGTCCGGATCCCTGACCCAGGTCTTGTCCTGGCGCGCATAACAACACGTGACGTCCATCTCGTCGGCCGTGACCAGACCCGCCTCCGTCCAGCGCCGCTTAAACTCATGTACTTTTTCCGACGAATCAACCTGAAGGCCGAGGTGCGACAGCGAGCCGCCCGCGTCGACGTGCCTTTCGTTGAGAGCAAGATTGAGCGGCGGATCCGCTATATCGAACTTCGCATAACCGGATTTTGGGATCTCTATTTCGGTGTCGCTGCCGGGTACCTTCACATCCCGTCCTTCCGCTTTAATCAGTTTCAGCGGCTTGGTTCCGAACATCCGCCCGTAAAACTCAACGCTCTTTTCAATGTCACTTACGTTCAAAGAAATATGTACTTTCATAATTATTACCCCTCTCTAAATTCATATACGTATAAACATATATGTTAAGACGAATATATTCGTTTGTCCGGGTTCTGTCAAGACAATTCGCGCCTGTTCTGATAAAATGTCGACATGGCGGTCAAGAAGACAAAGTTGGACGAGATGGAAACGGTTTTTGCCGCACTGGCCGACCAGACACGCCTGCGGCTCCTGAACCTGATGCGTGACGAAGAGGTTTGTGTTTGTTTTTTTACCGAGGTCTTAAACGAGAGCCAACCCAAGATTTCGAGACATTTGGCCTATCTTCGGAAAGCGGGACTGGTTGATTCCCGCCGCGAGGGCAAATGGGTGCACTACGGGATCTCAGATCGGTTGGATCCGATGGCGAGGACCGTTCTGGACAATGTTCTGGAATGGCTTGGAAGTCAGGAAGTAATGACCCGGGAGCACGAGGAACTTGTCGCGGCATGCTGCTCGCTCGATGTTCCGGTTACAATCGCACGTGCGCCAAAGCCGGAGGCACTCGTTGAGCGTGAGGAAATCGCAAGACCGAAACCTGAACCGGAAATCGAAACCTATCTACTTTGACGTGAATTTTTCGCCGGATTCGTATGGGCAGTGGCGGCAGCCGTTGTCACAGCAAAATCCGCGTTCCCGGAGAAAGCGGGCTGTCAGCACCATCAGTCCACCGTCGAAGTAATAGTCGACACCTTCCTCGAGCTGCGTCGCGGACCGGTTCTCAGTTTCTGCCGTTTTTGCCTCCTTCATACTCAATTACGAAATCCTGCCAGAAATTCCTTGTTGCCCGTCGCCCCTCGGATCGGGGACTCAATAACTCCAATGGTCTTAAGACCCTGGTCCTCGGCAAAAGCTACGCATCTTTGGACAACCGCTTCGTGTTTTGCCGCGTCCTTGACGATCCCTCCTTTCCCGACCTCTCCTTTCCCGACTTCGAATTGAGGCTTAATCAGGGTAACGATAGTTCCGGTATCCTTCAAAAGCGGAACAAGTGCCCCGATAATCTTCGTGATTGAAATAAACGAGACGTCCATCGTTATGAGATCGAATCGCGATGGAAAATCGTCGGCCTCCAGGTGCCGCGCGTTTACCTGCTCCATCGAAACGACCCTCGGGTCATTTCGAAGTTTCCATGCAAGCTGGTTCGTCCCGACATCGACCGCATAAACTTTTGACGCACCCATTTGCAGAAGGCAATCGGTAAAGCCTCCCGTTGACGCACCGATGTCAAGGCAAACGTATCCGTCTGAACATATATCAAACTCTTCCATCGCCTTTTCGAGTTTGATACCGCCCCGGCCGACGTATTTCCCGGCATCCCCTTTTTTCTTCAGGCGGACTGAATCAGCTTCACGTACCAATTCAGAAGGTTTTTCAACCCGAGTATCGTTAACCAGGACGATTCCCGCCATGATGAAGGCCTGGGCCTTGCTTCGCGAAGGCGCAAGTCCCAGTTCCTGGAGGCGTTTGTCAATACGGACTCGTTTATCGGACATAGGGTTCAGCCGGAATCATAGATCGAGTACTAGGCCTTCGTACGCGATCCGGAAGCCGAGAGTCTTGAGCTCTTTGAGCTTCTCCTTGTTCCCCTGGATCAGGGGGTTTGAATGATTGAAGTGTATAAAATGCACTTTCGCCTTTTGTTCTGAAGTCAACGATTTAAGCAATTCCGCGGTTTCAGAGACAAATGGATGCGGCACTTCACTGATCGGCCTCGGAATCTCCCCGTCCGCATAAAAGGTGCCATCGACCAATACATAATCGTTGGCGGCCACAATCTCTGCCAGTTTCTTGTCCCACTTGGACCATTTATCGATATCCGGGATAAAGATCAAAGCTTTTGAGCCGGAATCGATTCTAAATCCGACCGTCTCGGAAAATTCATCGCGGTGCGGAACTTCGAAAGCCGTAACAGAAATGCCGCCCGAAAGGTCGAGTTTGGTGTCGCGGGCGAGGCTTCGAATCTCTATGTTCTTGAGGGAAATGAGTTGTGACCAGGGTGCATTTCGCGCAAGCAGATTTCTCATCCGGGGCATCGCATATACCGGAACCATGCCGGCATTCATCGATTCCCGCCCGAGGTACATCAACCCGGTGTAGTGTCCGATATGCGCGTGAGTCAGGAAGATACCATCGAGCTTGTTGGAGTGGTCTTCCGTGTGTTCCTTCAGCAATTGAAACTGCGCTGGAAGATCAGGGGTCGCGTCAAAGATCCAACGGCTACCGGAATCCGGGTCAACCAGTGCGATCGAAGAGACCTTTTGTCTTTTCTTTAGATCTTTCCAGACTTTCTGACAAAACGGGCTCATGCAACCAATCTGCGGCACACCCGCGTCCTGCGCAGTGCCAAGAATCAGTACGTAGGGGTCTTTTGGTAGCCCGATTGCAGGACAAAAGAAAATCAGGCACAGAATAGTAATTGTTTTTATCATTGTTCAACGGGAATGACGTAGAAAGACTCGATTTCCGATTCCCCGGGTGCAAAGCTTACTTCAAGCGGCCGGCAGCACACTTCACAGTCCTCAATATAACGTTGAGGTCCTGCGGAGAGGTCAAGAATCATCGAAATCGAAGCCGAGCAATAGGGGCAATTAAAAAAATGTTCGATTTCGATTAGCACTACTTATCAGCCGATACCTGCAGATTCTCCGGTGCCAATGATATTCTCAAACAAGCAAGATAGTTTCAAATATTATGACGAGGTCCCGGATCGCAAAATTTGCATGGCTGACTCTGGTTTACAACGTTCTTGTTGTTGTATGGGGAGTTTTTCTACGGGCATCCAAATCGGGAGACGGTTGCGGCAGGTACTGGCTGACCTGTCATGGAGAAGTGATCCCGTCGGCTCCACAATTGAAGACCGTGATCGAATTTTCGCACCGGGTGATGAGCGGCGTCGATTTTTTTGTTGTACTCGCTCTGATGGTCTGTGTGTTGGTCTTTTTTCGAAAAGAGAAGCAGCTAAGGCTTTTCTCGATACTGTCGTTCTTCTTTATTATCACGGAAGCGCTGATAGGTGCCGGTCTGGTCCTGACCGGAAATGTGGCTGAGACCTATACGGCGACGAGACCGCTGTGGGCGATCGGGCACCTGATAAATACCTTTTTGCTTTTAGGTTCCTTAAGTCTCACCGCGGTACTGCTGCATACGGGCGGTAGATTCAAATGGCCCGCCGGACGGACCCTGACCGTATTTGCGGTTACGGGAACATCGGCGCTTGTTGTTATAGGCATTAGCGGGGCCGTGGCGGCGTTGACGAACATGTTGTTTCCATCGGCGTCATTCGCCGAAGGTCTGGTCAAGGATTTTGCCGCGGATTCCCACATTCTTGTCAGGCTCCGCATCTTACACCCGATCGGCTCACTCTTGATCAGCGTTTTTCTGGGTTTTGCGGCGGCTCGGCTTAAAACTTCGTATGGTTTGACCGGGAAACGTGGACGGGTATCCGATATATTTACGGTCTTGCTTGTGGCACAGGTGATTTGCGGAGCGCTAACACTTTTTACCGGCGCTCCGATAATAATGCAGGTTACACATTTGCTGCTCGCAGACGGGGTATGGATTGCCTGGGTACTTCTGATCGCAGCCTGCTGCCTTGAGTCATCGGATGACGATCTAGCGGCTAGCTTTTCCCGTTGACAAGGAAAGATCGTACTTGCCCCGGTTACCCTCGTCATCGTTGATCTCGACTCCCACGTTTCTGCTCCCGCTCGAAATCTGAATCAGAAAGGACCCGTCTGAACGCGCAAACGTTTCCCTGTTTGCGATGCGCACAGTTGCTCCCGGATTTGTGATACCGCTAATTCGGTAGAGACTCCCGCCGAGATGTTCGACTGACCATCTTCCGGCTTGGATGCTGGTTGCACGTTTGGTTTTTACGACTGTAAATCTGGACGGCTCGCTCCATTCGGTCGTCTGACCGGAGTCTGCAGTAGCACGCACTCTCCAAAAATAAGTGCCCGGTTTCAGGCCGGCAGCCTTAAACGTAATCGCTGTGATGAGATTCTCATTTATCTCGTTTCTGCCATCTACAAAGAAAGGAGATTTCGAAACCTGCAGTTGATACTTGAAATCACTTCCTTTCGGAGGGCGCGCCCAGCTGAATTCCACGGGTTGTTCCGATCCAGAGGTAGCGACCTGCATTGAAGCAGACGGGTTTCGAAGGGAAGGCGGATCCAGAAGTTCTTCTTTGGAGGTGACCCTGCCGTTCTTAATCGTCGCATATTCATTCCCGCGCAAGGTAGTACTTACCCCGTCAACGTCGGACCTTACTGTTCCCCGCGTAATCCGGATCTCGCCGCGGTCCGTCTTCTTGTTCAGATTGAAGCTGGCGTCGGTCTGGCCATAAATGCGGTTCTCAGATTGTTTTATCTCGACAACGTTATTTGTTGATTTGGGCTGGTCTTCGGTTTTGACCCTGATCTGACCGTCATCGAGTTTTACGCGAACCGTCGTTCCGCCAAGAAGCGATTTGCTGTCACGGATGACCACGGTACTGTTGGGCCTGATCGAGAGCATCGAGCCATCGATCATTCGTACCTGCGCGCGGCCGTCCGCCTGAGTCTGGATCGTGTCGCCGGCTACGACATAAGTCTCCTTGACGACGCGTTCCGTTTTTCTCGTGGACACTCTGACGATTCTCACGTCACCCTGGAAGGAGACGATTCGAGCGGCATTCGAAGGTCCGCTATTTGAATCAGGCGGTTGAATCACCCAGTTATTTTTCCAAAGCCAGTAGGCCCCCCCGCCGACCGTTGCCGCAAGGCCCAGTACCGCGAGGGCACTGTATATAGTGCGTTTCTTTATGCGCCAAAAATCGACGTAAAATTTTCGGTATTTACCTTCCATTGCAAGGTTTTTCAGAGGAACCTGTGAGGTTGTTGCCGTCGCTCCCTGCGAGGGCCCGCTATTGGTTTCCGCTATCGGGGTCGTAAGTCTTTATCAACTTCTCTTCGTCGGTTTCACTCTTATGCGGAATGATAAGAGATAAAATCACAGACAGTGCAATCGTTCCGAACACCACCGCCAGCGAAATGTTAATGATCTCTTGTGCGTATACCCCTTCCACGAAATCATGTAGGAACGCGGTAAATCCACCTCCGGTGTTGCCGGTTAACAGAATCACGCCTTCCGCGAACAGTGGCAACAGCATTTTCACTCCTATGAAGCTCAGGACAAAAGAGAGCCCATATTTCAGAAGGTGGAAACGGTCGGCCAAATCCGCAAGGAGAAAGAAGAAGGTACGGAGACCGAGAATCGCGAAAATATTTGAAGTGTAAACGATAAATCGGTCGGTCGTAATTCCGAAGATTGCCGGAATGGAATCCACAGCGAAAATCAAATCGGTAAACTCGACCACTATCAGGACCAGCATAAGCAACGTCCCCACGCGTTTACCATCTTCTATTATAACAAATTTGTCCTCGCTGTAGGTCTTTTTTATCCGAACATACCTGGTTACAAGCGATACGAGCTTGCTTTCTTCGGGATTGAAGGCGTCCTCTTCATCCTTCAGCATCTTTATGCCCGTATAAACGAGAAAAACGCCAAATACATAAATGATCCAATGAAATCTTTCGACAAGCTCTGCGCCGGCGAAAATCATTACCATCCGTAGCACCAGCGCGCCCATGATTCCCCAGAAAAGCACCCGGTGCTGAAATTTCTTAGGCACGCTGAAATAGCTGAAAATAAGCAGGAAAACAAATAGATTGTCTACGGACAAGGAAAGTTCAATCAGGTATCCAGTAAAGAATTCTTTGGCCTTAAAACTGCCGAACTGCCAGAGAATAAAGAAGTTAAAGCCAATTGCGAGCGAAACCCATACAACCGCCCAGCTGAGGGTTTGTTTCCTCGACGGCGTGTGAGATTTTCGGTTTACTATGCCGATGTCGACGAACAACGCCACCAATACGATCGCGAAAAAGAGGGTCCAGACCCAAATTGGATACTCAACAGGATTCATAAATCAACACGTTGCAGGTTCCCGAATCGGAATTAAAAAGTGGGAACTTCGAAACTCGGCGAATGATATAAGCTACGCATTTCTTTTACAAATCATCAAACCATTGGTAAGATTTTTGTTTGTTTTTGATTAATCGATTTACGGACATATGTCCGAAGAAGGTGTATTCGCAATGCTAAAGTTTTTGGGTCGAATGGAAAAGACGAGGAATTTTCTCTTGATTCTTTTCTCTGTTGTTTTGGTTGCGAGCTTGATCGTGTTTGGTGCGCTATCCGGCAACCAGTCCCAGGTCAACCTTGCAGTTAGTACTGAAACCGCGGCCTCGGTCGATGGCGAGGCGATCACCGTAGGAGACATTATTTCCCAGCAGGAAGCTGCCCAGAGGCTGATGGGGCAACAACGCGCTCTTCCGGCGGAATCGACTGCGCAACAACTTATCCGTCAAAAACTCGTCAAGCTCGAAGCGGCCCGCCTTGGACTCACTGCCTCGGATACTGAGGTGTCAAACCGGGTGCTTGAGATCTTCAAACCCGTCGATGGCGGTGCATTTGATAAAAAGCAGTATGAAACAAGTGCGACGCGGCAGGCCGGCAGCGTGTCCGCGTTTGAAGAATCGATCAGAAACAGTCTTAGCGAGGAAAAACTCGTCGCTTACGTGACATCGGGAGTGACGGTTTCCGAGGCCGAGGTGCTTGAACGCTACATGAAGCAAAACACAAAATTCGATTTGAGTTATGTGAATGTGAATGCGGCGGAAATCGCGCAGAATCTCAATCCTTCGGACGATCAGCTGAAAGAGTTCTTTGAAAAGAACAAAAAAGATTATTACATCAGCCTGCCTCAAAAGAAGATTAGATATATTTTTCTAAGTACTGCGAAAGTCGGCGAGAAGCTCGAGATTTCGGATCAAGAACTAACAGCTGAATACGAAAAATTACCCGAGGAGCGAAAACGCGCGGGCGTGAACGTGCAGGAGATCGTGCTCCGCGTGGCAAAGCCGGAATTTGACGGGGAGGTCCTGGACAAGGCCCGTCGTATCATTGACGGTTTGAAGAAGGGTGAAGCGACGGTTTCCGAGAAAGCGTTCGCCGACACCGCTCAGGGCCAGTCAGAACGCCCCACGACAGCCTCGAAAGGTGGCCGGGTGCCAGGCCTCGTAAAGCCCGCCGTCGATCCGTCTAAACAGGATGATCCCTATCAGCGTGTTCTGAACATGAAAGAGGGCGAGATCACCGAACCTTTGAAATACGGATCAAATTATTACATCCTGCGACGCGGTGCGGCAGTTGAAAAGCCGTTTGAAGATGCCAAGCGGGAGATCGAAGTTAGCCTCCGAAACAGGAAGGCTTATGCGGCCAACGCGACCCTTGCGGGTAAAGTCGCCGAGGAGCTTAAAAAGACAAAGGAAGTTCAAGCGACTGCGGCGAAATTCGCTTCGGAAGTCGGCGCGACGCCTGCAGATATGATACGCGAGACCGGTTTTGTGAAACCGGGCGACGACATCAAAGACCTCGGTTCATCGCAGGACTTTGAAGCGGGAATTCAGAATCTCGAGAAGGCCAACGATGTCGGCGATAAGATCCCGGTTCCGGGAGGCTTTGCCGTTCCGCTGCTGGTTGCGGTTAAAGAACCGCGAGACGCGGAATTTTCGGAGGTCAAAGATAAGGTTGCCGAGGCCTACAAGGTGAGCAAGGCCCGTGAAAGACTGGAGTCGATCGCAAACACAATTGCGGAAAAGGCCGGCACGGCCGCGGGACTCGGCGCAGCCGCTGCCGGGGAGAATTTCAAGGCACTCGAATCGAAAGACTTTACCCTCGGGACGCCGCTTGGTGAGGGTCCGACGGCGACCACATCTGAAGCACTGGAAGAAGCGATCTATGGGCTGAAAGTTGGAGAACTGTCAAAAACCCCAATCAAGATCGGAGAGAATTATCTGATCGTCGGCGTGACCGCACGAGAAGACGCCGATAGGGAGGACTTTGAGAAACAGCGCGATCAGTTGGCCGAACAGATGCTGACCCAGGAGCGCGGCCGTGTATATTCGGATTATCTCTCCGCGGTAAACAAGAGATACGAAAGCGAGAAAAAGATCAAGATCTATAAGGACGCGCTCGCGAAAATCGACGATTTTAACCAGGAGAACGCTCCTCCGGCGCCTCCCGTTCCGCCACAGGGGATTCCCGGGGGTCAGCAGTTGCCGCCCGAATTGCTGGAGCAGCTCCAGAGACAGGAGCAGGCCCAGTAGGGTGATAAGAAGGCTGCCTTAAAAGTCGCTTCAGTGAAATTAAGAACGACGAACCGCGCTCCCGATGTTGGAAGCGCGGTTTTTTGTTGTTTAATAGTGCTATTCACCCACCGCCCCGACCGGTCCCTTGTTTAGATGACTATGTCGCCTGCCGTACGCGAAATATATGAGAATGCCAATCGCCATCCATACAAGTAAACGTGCCCATGTGTCCAGGGGAAGTCCCCACATCAGGAACAGGCTTGCACCTGCCGCGAAAGGGGCAACTACATAAACAAGGGGAACCCTGAATGACCGTTCCAATTCCGGATGATTTATCCGGAGTACGATGACTCCCAAAGCGACGATAACAAACGCGAATAGCGTACCTATGCTCACCAGTTCACCCAGAATGCCGACATTTACGAGTCCGGCGATCAGAGCAACAATCGAACCAGTTATGAGTGTCGTGATATACGGAGTCTGGAATTGCGGATGAATCTTGGCCGCCCATTCCGGCAGCAAGCCGTCCTTTGCCATGGAATAGAATACACGTGGCTGACCCATCAGCATGACCACCATCGTCGAACTCAGACCAAGGACCGCACCGATCTTTATGATCATGGGAAATGCCTTGAAAACCTCTCCCAGCGGCGAACCCTGCGCTAAATTCCTGGCAGCGTCGATCGCCACCGCGATAGGGGCCGGAACGTTTAACTGGGTGTAGGAAACGAGACCCGCCATCACAAACGAGACCAACACGTAAAGCAGTGTGCAAATCATGAGTGAACCGATTATTCCGATCGGCATGTTCTTTTGCGGATTGATGGTCTCCTGCGCCGCCGTCGAAACAGCGTCAAATCCTATATAGGCAAAAAAGATAACACTTGCCCCTGTAATTATTCCCGTCATCCCGAATTCGCCGAACGTGCCGGTGTTGGGAGGGATAAAAGGTGAGAAGTTGTCCATGTTCACATAGCTAATGCCCGCCAGAATAAACAGGATCACTACAGATGTCTTTATTATCACGATGACGGTGTTGAAATTTGCCGATTCCTTGATTCCTTTTACCAGCAAAAACGTGATCGCGATGACTATCAGAAATGCCGGAAGATTAAATACCGCCATTCCGGTTTCCATAGAATCGAGCGAATAGCCGGCGAATTTTATGCCTTCCGCAAAATTTTCGTTAAGTAGATTCCAACCCGGTCTCGCGGTCAGGAGATTTTCGGCGACCCTGGTCTGACTCAGTTTTTCAGCCGCCTCCGCGCTCAAATAGACAAATCTCGTACCCGGCGCGGCGCTGAACTGGATTGGGAAATAGATTCCCAAATCGGAGAGAAAGCTCACAACATAACCGGACCAGCCGACAGCAACCGTCGCCGCTCCGAACGCGTATTCCAGAATCAGGTCCCAGCCGATTATCCAGGCGATAAACTCGCCGAGTGTTGCGTATCCGTAGGTATAGGCAGAACCCGCAATTGGAACCGACGATGCAAATTCTGAATAACAGAGGGCCGCGAAAAGTGCCACCACCCCGGCAACCGCCATCGAAATCACAACTGCAGGTCCCGCGTGCTTCGCCGCCGCCTGTCCGGTCAGCACAAAAATACCAGTACCGATGATCGCACCGACACCGAGCGCAATCAGGCTCCAGGCACCCAGCGTTCTCTTTAGCGTATGGGCTCCTTCTTCCTTCGACTCAGCAATGATCTGGTCAAGAGGTTTCGTTCTGAATAGTGACATAGGGGTCTCCTCGAAACAGCTTTGATTGCAACGAAATGGAGGGAATCATATTTCATTTTGGAAAAATATAGAAGAGATTTCTTGAAAGACACCAGCCACGCGTCAAACAGCAAAAAAAGAGCAGCCGCAAAGGGCTGCTCTTCAGAGTACATTTCATAATATTCTACGCCGAGTTGTTTCCCGAGGTATAGTCTTTTATCGCGGTCAGGTACCTCTTTAATTCCTCCCTTACCTTCGGGAAAAGGAAGAACAGTCCAAACATGTTTGGAAACACCATCGCAAAGATCATCGCGTCTGAGAATTTAACAACCGCGTCGAGGGTTGCGGCGGCACCGATGACGATAAAGATGAGGAAAAGCACCTTGTAGCTCGTGTCCGCTGCTTTTGATCGTCCGAACAGGAATTTCCATGACTGGAGGCCATAGTAGGACCACGAGATCATCGTCGAAAAGGCAAAAAGCACGATTGCGATAGTCAAAATGTAACTGAAACCCGGCAGGACCGAGTCGAATGCCCTTGAAGTAAGATCAACACCCCCGACCGTGGAACCGTCGATCATGACTCCCGAAGCGTTGGCTGCATTGTATTCGAATAGTCCGCCCGAGTTGAACATGATAATGACGAGCGCTGTCATCGT
>JAOTWT010000404.1 GCA_029862725.1 Acidobacteriota bacterium
CACAGGCGATTCGAGACAACCAGGCGGCCGGAGCGATGAACTTCACGGCTTCGCACAACCCGCCCGAGTATCAGGGAATAAAGTTCTCGACATCGGATGGCGCTCCGGCACTTCCGGAAATAACAAGGGAGATCGAATCGCTGATCGAAAATGGGGCTGAAGCTTCCGAATCCGAAAATGGAAGTATTGAAGAATTTGATCCCCGTCCGGCATACCTGGACGATTTGAAAACGAAGATAAGGTTTGACCTGATCGCAGCTGCAGGCGGCAAATACGCTTACGATGCACTTTGGGGTACGGGTCGCGGTTATCTTGACCGAATCCTCCGCGATTTCGGTTTGGAAGTCGAAACGCTTCATGACTGGCGTGATGTGACATTTGAGGGGATGTCGCCCGAGCCAGGTGAAAAACAACTCGAGGGCCTATGCTCAAGGGTTATTGACAAAAAGCTGACTCTCGGTCTTGCGACCGACGGCGACGGAGACAGGTTTGGGGTCGTTGATTCGAACGGCGGGATAATCGAACCGAATTATCTGATCGCTATCTTGTCAGATTATCTTTATGAAAGCCGCGGCTGGAAAGAGGGTCTGGCGCGGTCAGTCGCAACAACACATCTCGTTGATCGAGTAGCAGAGTACAGGGGACTTGAGGTTCACGAGACACCGGTTGGATTTAAGTATATCGGTGAATTGATAAATAAAGACCAGATCATTTTGGGCGGTGAGGAATCCGCCGGTCTTTCGATCAAGGGGCATTATCCCGAAAAAGACGGTCTGCTCGCATGCCTGTTGGCAGCCGAGGCCGTTGCTGAGAGGCAGGCGAGCCTAACCGCACAGTTAGATGAGCTTACCAGGAAGGTCGGGGTGTTGAAATCGGCAAGGATAGGTGTCCACCTTACCGATGAGATAGCCCGGAGCTTGAAAGACAAACTTTCGCAGGAGCCGACGGAATTGGGCGGCCGCAAAATTGAAAACATAAACCGGATGGATGGCGTGAAGTTTCTCTTCGCCGATTCAAGTTGGATGTTGATGCGTCCCTCTGGAACCGAGCCGCTAGTGAGAATTTACGCTGAAACTGACAACGACGCAGATTTGGAGATTCTTCTTGAACAAGGTAGGCGCTATTTATTGGAACAATAAACCCCGGCGGAAAAAAAAAGGAGGCCGCGGAACGAAGAATACCGGCGCCAACATGAAAACGCCCCAGTGGTTCATTTTTACGATCGTTGTCCTGATAACTTTTATGCTTTGCCTGGCTATCAATTTCCGTGCATTTTCGGAATTTCGAAAACAGGCAACCGAGTATTCAGAGCTGAATACTGAAATCGAAAAATTGACAACCAATAACCTGGTCCTCCAGGAAGAGATCCAGGATTTGAAGAACGACGATGGGACGATCGCGCGGGAAGCTCGCAAAATCGGAATGAGTCGTTCCAACGAAAAAGTTCTCGTGCCGAAGTCTAAATAACGCGGAGAGTTTATCCTTCAGCACATTTCCCTGCCTGTTACAATCCGCCTTTTGCCAATCCACTCCGCTTTGCCTACAGAAATACCTTCCGCCAGTTCCGCGGCTTATGTTTTCCCGAGCATAGGCCGCTCCACTCTTTTAAACCCGATTTCCGGTAGCACATCTCGTAAGCCTGGTTTAAAATTAGTTCAATGAGCGAATTCCGGCTTTTTTATTCACCTGGTTACTATGCCGATATCGGTGAAGATCATGTTTTTCCAATCAAGAAATTCGAGCTAGTGCGGGATATCCTCGTATCTGAAGGCACCGTTTCGGAAATGTCCATAATCGCGCCTCTCCCGGCATCGGTCGAAGACTTAACCCTCGTCCACAGTCACGATTATATCGATCGGCTCTGCAGCGGCAGACTTTCGAAACCCGAAATTCGTGTGCTCGGACTGCCGTGGTCCGAGTCCCTCGTAAGACGCTCGTTTCTGGCGGTGGCGGGAACGATCGGTGCCGCCGGACATGCGCTGCGGACCGGTTTCTCATCAAATCTGGCGGGCGGAACGCACCATGCATTTCGTGATCGAGGTGAGGGCTTCTGCGTTTTGAACGATATTGCGGTTGCAATTCATGTGTTGCGAAAGAAAAAGCTTGCGAGCCGCTTCCTGATAATCGATTGCGATGTCCATCAGGGCAACGGCAATGCCCATATTTTTTCCACTGATGAGAGCGTATTTACATTTTCGATACACGGTGCGAAAAACTACCCGTTGCGGAAGGAGAAGTCCGATCTTGATATTGAGCTCGCGGATGGAACGTCCGACAAAGAATATCTGGAAGTACTTGATGAGGGACTTACACGTCTTCTCGCGTTCCATCCCGATCTCATATTCTATATCGGCGGCGCCGATCCATTCGAACAAGATAAGCTCGGCCGTTTGAATCTCACAAAGGACGGGTTGCGGCGGCGCGATGAAATGGTTTTAACATTCGCGCGGGAAGAGCAGGTTCCGGTTGTTACGGTAATGGGCGGTGGTTACGCAGTTGATATTGAGGACACTGTGGATATTCACTGCAACACGATCCGAAGTGCAGTAGGTATCTTTGAAGGATCGGGAGCAAGAGCGATCGGAAACTTCGAGAGCGCATCACTTTGACCCCTATAGGTTGGTAGATGATATTGTGCGGTACAATGACCGTTTCGGGTCGGTGCTGAGGTGAAGACGAATTATGTGGTATTGGACCAAAGTTCTTTTTCTGGTGTTGGTGGGAGCGGTAGTAGTCTGGCTCGCATTTGAGATATTTACGTTTCCCGATATCGGCAAACTTCGCTCCGAAAATCCGAAAAGCACCTCTTTGGTCGATTACAGGATCGCAGAGACTCAACGAGAAGGGAAAACACCCAGAAAAAGCATGATCTGGCAGCCGATCACCCAAATCTCGCCGAATCTGCATAGAGCCGTTTTGGCGGGCGAGGATGCCCGATTTTTTGAACACAACGGGTTTGACTGGGACGCGATCGAAAAAGCATGGGAAGAGGCGCGCCGGGAAGGAGAAAAGGAGGCGAAGGAAGAAGGCGACTACGACCCGAACGACTGGATCCCGCCGATGCCGAAGTTTAAGCGGGGCGCTTCAACAATCACCCAGCAGCTTGCGAAAAACCTGTATCTGTCCGAAGAAAGATCATTCCTTCGAAAGGGCAGGGAAGCTGCGATTACCTTTGCACTTGAAAAGGAACTGAGCAAAAGGCGGATACTCGAGATTTACCTGAATGTGATCGAGTGGGGGGATGGAATATATGGCGCCGAAGCCGCTTCGAGGTTCTATTTCAAGAAATCAGCCTCCGGGTTGTCTCCCAATGAGGCGGCATTCCTGGCTGCAATGATTCCGAGTCCGCTGAACATTTTCAATCCCAAAAAGAATCCAAAGCGCGTTCGCCGGAGGCAAAGGGCGATAATGCGTGGAATGCGGCATATCAGGCTCAAGTATTGATGCGCTGTTTAAACGGATTTCGAAGCTTTTGGAGTTGACCGGGTTATCAAATTTGATTTATTTGCAAATGGATCGTACCTTTCACCGCTCGCCGTTTATCGCTCACAAAAAAAAGACT
>JAOTWT010000405.1 GCA_029862725.1 Acidobacteriota bacterium
TTTCACGCTTGCGCGGACTCAGCATCCCCATCATCTTCTCGTCGGCCAGCATCGAATTGACGAAATCCGGCCGGTTGAAAACGTCGTAGATTATAACGGTCGTGGTCACCCAGTGTTTGCCCTTGTATTTACCCATGCCCTTCATAAACCGGGCCATCTTTTCGTCATCGATCTCGGTCAGGCGAAGCATGTTTCCCCAAGCGGTACGCGTATTTGCAGCCTTTGATTCGGGTCTGACCATTTCCTTGTCGAATCCGGACATGTGCTCGTTTGTGACCTGTCCCGCTTCCATGATCTCTGCGATCGTCTTGGCATACGGGACATGCCCCACAACGGGAAGTCCCGCCTTTTTCGCCGCTGCGACGAGCGCGTCATATTGATCCGCCGAAAGCTGATAGTAGACCTTTACAGCGTCATAACCCGTCTCGACGTGTTTATTGACGATTATTCGGGCTGCCTCGTTAACGTCTTCGGTTGAGCTCCATATCTCACCGTCAAAATCTCCCCTGCTGCCATATAGGATCGGCCCCGACGTAAAGACCGTCGGGCCGTGCAATTTGCCTGCCGCAACCGCCTTCTTCCAGCCGACGTGGTCGGGCGTCCCATCAAGGCTCCGAATGGTCGTCACGCCGTAATTCAGAAACAGGGTAAGATCGTCAGGTGTGTCGTCGAGGTGAACATGAATATCTATAAGCCCCGGCATCAGGTATTTGCCGGCCGCGTCCAACACCCTGTCCCCTGTCTTTGGGCGCACTGACTCCTTCATACCGATCGCGGTAATCATCCCTCGGTCGATGCGGAGAGATCTGTTTCGAAGTATTCTGCCGCCCTCGACATCGACAATATTCGCGTT
Organism: Acidobacteriota bacterium; assembly: GCA_029862725.1. Taxonomy (GTDB): domain Bacteria; phylum Acidobacteriota; class Blastocatellia; order Pyrinomonadales; family Pyrinomonadaceae; genus Aridibacter. Next base: position 854 of record JAOTWT010000405.1, read on the forward strand.
CTCAATTACAAAAGATTTTTTCGCGCCGGAAGCCGACAGCGTGCTGTTTGTAAGAAGTATCGCTGCTAATGCCAGAACGACCGCCTTTGCCGAAAGCGTTATTTTCATTGTCTTTTGATCTCCAATCAATCATCTTTCTTTGTAGCCAATATACTGTGAGAATGATGCAGAGTCTTCTTTTTTTGGTTAAAAGCTGTCTCAAATCGTCGATTGATGTAAAAACTTGTAATTTGGACGTGTTTGATCGTTTTTTTAAGGTTAAACCGACGATCGAAGCCCGCAGCGACAACTTTTTACATCTTTTTACGTGCCATTACCATAATCTGTGCTAGAAAGAAGGATACCTGAAATACTGATAGAAACATGCGACACATTCTGAACCTCTTTGCACAGCGCAGACTCCTGGCCCTGTCGGTCGTCGGGGTGATCTTGCTGACTCTCGCACTTTCCTTGCTCCAATACCGCTCGTTGGCCGAACTGCGCGAAAAAAGCCAGGCGGCGGAAAAGGAAAATCTGCGCCAGCAGCTTCAGGCGATCAAAGGCGAAACGAGTGTCAAACTGGAAGATGTCGCAAAAAACACTCTCGAGGTATTTGCACCTGCGAATTTGAGAAAAAAACAGATGAAGGGAACCGAAATGCGGCTCCGGGAACTCAAAAGGGAATTTGAGGGAATCGAACAGGTATTCGAGGTCTACGATTGCCCAGATCGAGACAATAATATTGCGCTACTCCAGAAAGGCGATTCGGTGGTCGTCATGAAGGATGAACTTGCCGATACAAGCCACGATCTGGTTCACGCCAAAGACGTTTACGAAACCGCAAAACGGCTGATCCCGGACCCAGGGGAATTCATCTTTTGGCGAATGAATTTTCACAAAGGCGACAGCAGAAAGGATGACCGCATCTATATCTTCAGAACGGTTTCCCCAAGCGAGCCTAACGAGTCGCACGGGTTTTCCGGTCTTGCCCTCGATGCCGGGCATTTCAAAAAGTTTTTGTCGGAAGAATTCACCTCCGGTCTGCAAAAGCGTTCCGGAAACTCGTCGAGCGGAGACGGATTTGTTGTCGGCATTCTTGATCAGCGCGGAAACGAGATATTTACAAACGCGAAAGCCGACGGCGGAGATTACGAATCTCAAATATCACTGTCGCCGATCGTGCCGGGATGGGAAATCGCGGTGAAATACGAGGGAAGGTCCGTTCAAAATCTCGCGGCGGCACACTTTTATCAAAGCTTCATGCTATCCGGCGTCGTGCTCGCGGGCCTCGGCCTCGGATTGTTTTTGATACTCAGGAACACGGCGAAAGAAATGCAGCTCGTGCAGGCGAAATCCGACTTTGTTTCCAACGTATCTCACGAACTCAAGACACCGCTTTCGCTGATCCGCCTGTTTGCTGAAACGCTTGAATATGGGAGGGTCTCAGACAAAGATAAGAATCAGGAGTATTACCGGATTATCAATTCCGAAAGCAAGAGGCTGACGGGTTTGATCGACAATATTCTGGATTTTTCGAAGATCGAGGCGGGAAAAAAGAATTATAAGTTTGAAAGTGCACACATCGAACAAATCGTCAGCGATGTTGTCGGCAATTATGAACACCAGTTGAGCTCGCGCGGATTTGATATTCGGATTAAAGCTGAAAAGAATTTGCCGCCGTTGATGGTCGACAGCGATGCCTTGTCTCAGGCGCTTATCAATCTGATTGACAACGCCGTCAAGTATTCCGGGAAAAACAAAAAGATCGATATAAGTCTGGCAATCGAAGGAAAGTTTGTCGCAATAACGGTAAAAGATCACGGCATCGGCATTCCCAAACGCGAGCAAAGCAGGATTTTCGAGCAATTCTACCGGACCGGTTCAAGCCTTGTGCACAACACGAAAGGAACCGGGCTTGGCCTTGCATTGGTCCGTCACATCGTAGAGGCGCATTACGGGCACGTGACGGTTGAGAGTAAGACGGGCATGGGTAGCCGGTTTACGATTCATCTACCTTTTGACGACGTTAAACACACGGAAGAAAACTTACCCCCGCTCGGAGATTATAAGTTTGCCGAAGATACTAATAATTGAAGACGAAAGGGATATGGCGCTGGGCCTGAAGGACAATTTCGAAATCGAAGGTTACGAGGTCGAAATTGCAAGCGACGGCGAAATGGGCCTGAGCCGCGCGACCGACGGCGATCCCGACATCATCATCCTCGATGTGATGCTGCCAAAGCTGAGCGGATTCGATGTCTGCCGCGGCATAAGAAAGACCGGTTCAGAAGTTCCGATCATCATGCTGACCGCCCGCGGCCAGGAGATGGATAAGGTGGTCGGCCTGGAGATCGGTGCCGACGACTATGTGACGAAACCCTTCGGACTAAGGGAGCTGCTGGCCAGGATCCGTGTGCAGCTCCGAAATTCGTCCCCGTCAGAAAAGAGGATCAGGTCCTACTCGTTCGGCGGGATCGAGTTGGATTTTGCAACATACAGGGCCACGAAAAACGGTGAGGCGATCGACTTGTCGACACGCGAGTTCGAGCTTCTCGAGTATTTTATAAGGCACCGCGGCGATGTCGTTACCCGCGAAGCTCTTTTGGATGAGATCTGGGGAATCGACAATTATCCCTTTACACGAACGGTGGACAATCACATCTCAAAGCTCCGGCAAAAAATCGAGGCTGATTCCTCCGAACCGCGGTTTATCGTTACCGTGCACCGCG
>JAOTWT010000406.1 GCA_029862725.1 Acidobacteriota bacterium
GTCTTTCATTGGTCTGATCGCAACGATATTCCCGGGCGTCCGTCCCAACATCTCCTTCGCGTCGCGTCCGACAGCCTCGACCTGGTTCGTCACCTTATTGATCGCAACGATCGAAGGCTCGCTGACTACGATCCCGCGTCCCTTCGCGTATACCAATGTATTCGCTGTTCCGAGATCAATCGCCAGATCGCTCGAAAACAAACTAAAAAGTGCTTTTAATGCCATCTTTTCTCAAACTTCCGTATCAAAATATTCGGTTTAAATGCCGGTTCGGAAAGTGCGATGACGTACTCAAACGGGGTTTGAGTACGGCTTTGGGGGTCAGATCCTCACACGAAACACCTAATCCGCTAGGATACACCTAAACCCCTGATTATTTCCAACAGAGAGCAAGGTTAATTCTATCTTTTTTGGGGAAAATTCGAAATGAGGGGAGCCACAGCCAAAATGGGTCCGGGACGAGCTTGTCGGACAAGGGCAACAGACCATCAAATCCCCAGCGACATCGGGATATTCTGCAGGGTTGATCTTGAGTTTCTATTTGCTTCAATCGCGATATTGACCGCGTAAAATCCAAAAAAGTAATTCGAGGTTTATAGTGTCTATCGCGCATACCGCCAAAATCAAATTTGCCGGTCGCTCCGGTGAGGCAGACACTTAATTAGCCCGCCTTCTACATCCCTAAACTAAAACTTTCGTTCTAAGTTCCTAGTTTTCCTGAGCAACCAGCTTTTCGCCAAAATCTTCGGCCTTGTCCGGGATATCGTATTTCTTAGCCGCTGGTGAACATTGCTCCTCTTCAAGAGCGGCCTCGAGAACATCCTGAATCCTTTCGGTAAGCACGAACTCAAGGTCCTTCCGGACATCTTCAGGAATTTCCTCGATCGCGGATTCGTTTTTCTTGGGCAAAATGATCCTCCGAATCCCGGCACGATGTGCCGCAAGAACCTTTTCCTTTATCCCGCCAACCGGGAACACCAGTCCGCTAAGCGTGATCTCACCCGTCATTGCCGTGTCGCTGCGGACCCGCCGTCCAGTAAATATAGAAGCAAGTGCCGATGTCATCGTCACACCTGCCGAAGGCCCGTCCTTCGGAATTGCGCCCGCAGGAACATGTAGGTGAACACCGTTGCTCTTGACCGCCTCGGGATCCACGCCGAGCGCTTCCGCGTGCGCCCATAGGTAACTCCGCGCGGCCATCGCGGATTCTTTCATAACGTCGCCGAGTTGGCCGGTCAGTGTCAATCCGGATGAACCGGGAAGCAGCATCGCTTCGATAAACAAAATTTGCCCGCCCATCTCTGTCCATGCCATTCCGGTTGAGACACCGCATGGCAATTCATCTCTCGCGCTTTCAGGGTAGAACTTCGGCCCGCCGAGATAGCCTTTTACGTTCTCCTCAGAAACCTCAACCTTGTCCGAATCTCCCTGCGCGACCTTGAGTGCCACCTTGCGTGCGATGTTTCCGATCGTTCGTTCGAGTTGGCGGACGCCGGCTTCACGCGTATACCGGGCGGTGATCAGGTTTATCGCATCATCCCGTATGGTCAGTTGGTCCTCTTTTAGTCCGTTCTCCTCGATCTGGCGCGGAACGAGATATTGCTTGGCGATATTCAGCTTTTCGATATCGCTGTAGCCCGCGAGCGAAATGATCTCCATGCGGTCCCGCAGCGGCGCCGGTATCGGTTGAAGCTGGTTCGCGGTCGCAATAAAGAAGACCTTGGACAGATCGAACGGCAGATCGAGATAGTGGTCCCGGAACGTGTCGTTCTGCTGCGGGTCCAGTATCTCCAGTAACGCGGATGCGGGATCGCCGCGGTAACTATTGCCCAGTTTATCGATCTCGTCGAGCATCATCACGGGATTGTTGACGCCGACACGACGAAGTCCCTGGATGATCCTGCCGGGCATCGAGCCAATATAGGTCCGCCGGTGACCCCGGAGTTCCGCTTCGTCACGCATGCCGCCCAGCGAAAACCGCTCGAACTTTCTGCCCAGGGCGCGTGCGATAGAACGACCCAATGACGTCTTGCCCACTCCGGGCGGGCCGATGAGCAGCATGATCGGGCTCTTCGAATCGGGACGCAGTTTGATAACCGCAAGGAACTCCAGGATCCTTTCCTTGACGTCTTCAAGGCCGTAATGGTCCTCGTCCAGTATCTTCCGCGCTTCCTTCAGATCGAGCTTCTCTTCGCTGGATACTTTCCATGGAAGTTCAAGCACATATTCGAGATAAGTCCTGATGACATGAAAGTCGGGAGCAGTCTGCGGGAGCTGCTCCATCCGTTTTAGTTCGCGCTCCGCCTCTTTCGCCACGAGCTCCGGCAGGTCCGCTGTCTCGAGTCTCTCGCGCAGCTGCTCGGCCTCGGCCTTTTCACCGGACTCGTCTTCGCCAAGTTCTTTCTGGATCGCCTTCAGTTGCTGCCGCAAAACATAGTCGCGCTGCGCCTTGTCCATCTCCGACTGGGCGTCGCTGGCGATCTTTGTCCGGAGCTGCATGATCTCGACTTCCTTGGCAAGTGCCGCATGCGCAACAGTCAGGAGTTCGTCGATCGATTCCGATTCGAGCATGTGTTGCTCGTTTTCCTCACCGAGGTCGAGGACCGAACCCAGAAAATACGAGAGCTGGACCGGGTCATCCTGCGACGTCACCGCCATCCTTACTTCCGGCGGCACCTGCGGGAGCATCGCCAGCGCTTCCTGGATCAGGCCTTTTATGGCCCGCTTGAGTGCTTCGACTTCCTCGCGGTTGACCTCCTCGAGCTCGTGCAGGATCTCGATCTGAGCCTTTAAGAACGGTTCTTCCTGGGTCCATTTGAGAACCCTGAATCGTTCGATTCCCTGCACCACGAGCTGCACTACGTCTTCAGCACGCATCATCCGCTTGATGTTTACGACCGTCCCGATCTCGTACATATCGCCGGGACTCGCACTGCTGCCCTTCACGTCCTTGGTCTTAACGGTGAGGCAGCCGATTGTCTTTTCCTCAGAGGTCAGAGAATGTTCGACGGCTTTGACGGACCTCTCGCGGCCAACCGCGAGCGGCACCACCGTTTGAGGAAACAGCGTCGTGTTATGAAGCGGCAGGATCGTCATTTCAAACCGTTTCGGAAGCGGCTTCTTTTCGGCAGCTTCTTTATTCTTGTTTGTTTTTGCTGGTTTTTCTGCCATTACGCTTTTTTCAAGTGAATAATTAAAAGGCCGTTCTCAAAATTGTGTTCGACGCGGGCACCTTCTATGGATGCGGGAAATCGGAGGGTCTTTTCAAAATGGCTATAGGTGATCTCCATCTGCTGGTATGTCGCACCAGCCGCGCAACCCCGGTCTCGCCGGCAACCCGCGATGTAGAGTTGGTTGCCGTTAATCTCGAGCTGCACATCTTCGGCGGAAACTCCCGCCAGCTCTACTTTGACCAGCCAACCCTCGGGGGTTTCGTAGACGTCGGCGGCGGGATACCAGAGCTTTCCGGAGGGTTTGGCATCCTTTGAGTTGGCCAGGAATTGAAAATATCGGTTTATTGATTTTGCCATTTAATTCGTTTTGGGGTCCTATATCTCTT
>JAOTWT010000019.1 GCA_029862725.1 Acidobacteriota bacterium
TGCACATACCAGGGCTTGTCCAGGCCATATTTTTCCTTGATGTTTTTTTCAATCGCCGGTGGCAGCGCTTTTTCTCCGGAGTAGAAATTCCCAGGGGCGCTTCTGATGAGTGCCCACGTCAGCGTGACAACAATGAGCGCCATCGGAATTATGATTAAGAGTCGCTTTAAGATGAATTGAAGCATTTTTCCTCGTCGTTAGCTTTTTCGCGTTTTCAGTCGCAGCCTACTCGGCTTCGGCCTTAGCGGCCTTCAATTTTTGGAAATCGATCTGGGTCTTCATGAGTGCCGCAATTTGGGCCTCCACGGCTGGATCGCTTTGCCCCTCCATGATGTTTTCGACATCTTTATCCCATTTCGTACGGTCTCTTTCGAGATATACAAACTTCCAAGGGTGCATCGTGCCCGGGTTCGGGTACAACCCCTTAACATATGGCTTTTTCATCCAATTCGTCCCAGCCACCGCCAACGGTATGACCGGTTGGTCCTTGAGCATGAAATACTCCGCGGCGGCAAGCTGCTCCATCCGCGATACCGGATCAAGGGTCTTATTGGCGTCATCCATCATTTTGTCGTACTCGGGTTTCCACCAACCGGTCGAGCTGTCGTTGTTTTCAGTATAAAACTGGCTGAGAAACGTAAACGGATCCATATAATCGCCAACCCATCCGGCCCGCGCTACGCCCTTATATTCAATTGCTGACCGGTAAGGCAAGAATGTCTTAAACTCCATGTTCTTAAGGGGAATCGTCAATCCAAGGTTCTGCTGCCATTGCGACTGCACAAATTCGGCGACGGCTTTGTTGCTTTCAGCCGTGTTATACGTGAGTTCAACCCCATCAAGCGGAAAATCAGTTACCTTGCATTTTCCGGCGCCGGCGTCCTTTACGGTGTAACCGGCTTTTTCCATGTGTTTGCAGGCCGCGGCAGGATCGAAAAGCCTTCTCTCAAAATCCGCCGGCGAGATGCCGTCTTTCTTACTGAGCTCTGCAAAGACCTTCTTCCGAGCCTTTTCATAGTCCGGAAAGATGGTCGGCACAAAGTCGGCAGACTGTTTTATTGTTTTTCTGAATTTCTCCAGGTTATCGCGGTTTATGGAAAGTGAAAAAGCCTTTCTGACATCAATATTGTCAAAAGGTTTTTTCAACACTGAAAAAGTATAGTACTCAATCGTGACTTCAGGATGAAGCAGGTATTCATCCTTGTATTGCCGGATATACTCGTTCCATGCGGCCGGAACAGTGTGGTTGTAGAGCGCGTCGACGCGGCCGCCTTTGTAAATGTTCATCATCGTCGTCTGCTCATCCATCGGATAAAACTGGATCCTGTCCAGTTTTACGTTGTCGGCGTCCCAATAATTGGGATCTTTGACGATGGTCATCTGGTCGTAAGGGTCCCAGCTCTCCAGCTTGTACGTACCGCTCGTAACGATATTTCCCGGCTTGATCCAGTCTTTACCATATTTCTCGATCGTCGGACGATGCACGGCGGAAAAAAACTGGTGCGTCAGAAGACCTACAAAGTAGGGCGCGGGCTGCTTAAGACGGACCTTGAGCGTCGTGTCGTCAACCGCCTTGACGCCGATGTCGCCGCGCTCAATTTCGACGAACTCCGCGCCGTCAATACGAGCCGCAGTCGCCGGATCATCGGCCTTGAGCTTCGCCAACGCCTCTTCGTCCGTCGCAACCGCAAGACAAAATTCCGCCTCAAGCGAACACGAATCAAGCGGCTCACCATTCGGCTCTTCCGATAAAAACTTCCCATTTTTCTTTACGAAGCTCTTTTTTGAGTTGTACTGTTCGCCGTATTTGATGTCGTAGCCAAGAAAGCCATAGCGGGATGCAAGTTCCGGCGAAAGCGCCCTTTGAAAGGACCATTCGAAATCTTTTGCGGTTATCGGATCGCCATTTGAAAACTTGCCATTGTCTCTCAGATGGAAGGTGTATTCGATACCGTTATCGGACACTTCCCAGTGAGTGGCCATCGAAGGGATCGGCTGCATTGTCTTGGGATGATACTCGACTAGGCGGTCGTAAAGGCCTATCAGAATTCTCGCTTCCGGTTGGCCCGTAACGAACTGGGGATCAAGCGATTCCGGTTCGGAACCCGTTATATACCGAAGTGTATTATCCTGCGGGGGTTTGACCTGTCCCCAGTATCGGGTCGTCGCTTCTGTGGAACATCCATACAAAAGCGAACACAGAAAAACCAAAACAACACCCACTTGAGTTCGACCTGCAACTTTACGCGCCATTTTACGCTCCCTACAAATTTTAAACTTAACGATCAGTGGTCAGACCTAGGAGAGATTTTCCAAAAATTCTTCGTTAACTTATCACGACACAACGACTGCCCGCAACGATCCGCCCGATATTAAAGCGCCTCAGGGAGATAATAGAACCGGCCAGGCCGACGAAAGCGAACAGATCTAAGATTGTCCCTTTTGCTTCCCGGGTTGCCAGTTGCTGTCGATGTAAACGTATTTTAAGGACGGCGCGTCGAGTGTATTCATTTCGAAGCCCAGAACATAGGGTTTTACTAGTGAATACGACGTCGGAAAATACAATGGAATCGCCGGGATCGATGCGATTGCTTCTTCTTCGGTGAGGATCTTCTCGTTTTCAACGCCCGTGTCGATCAAGAGTTCAAGCGACTCGCCATTTGAACTCGATTTCACGTTTGAATTACCGGCGCCGGATGCGGTGGCTTTTTCTTTTGTCGTGCCGGATGGTTGGCTTGACGCAGAAACGGGTCTTTTCGACTTTGGCGAGGAGTCTTCTTTTCTGTCAGTGGAAAAGATCGCAAGCATATTGGCGGTTTCATCGGCAGTCGGCAACACGACGCCGCGCCTCACGATATCGTACTCGCCGGACGCAAGAATCTCTTCGAATTCACTTCCGCCCTTGATGACAATTTCAGTATCGACGTTCAGGTTGTCCTTCCACATTTTCGCGACCGAGCGGGCGATTTTTTCCTGCACGTTGTTCCGGTTTATAAGAAGTTTTATTTTTGGAAAGCCTTCCGCGTCTGGAAATCCGGCCTTCTCAAACAGAGACTTCGCACGTTCAGTATCCGAGGCCAGCTTCTTCTCGCGGCCGACATCAAACGGGAGATAGTCGAATGCCGGCTGAGCCGATCCTTCCATTTCACCTTCGGTAAGCCTCTCGCGCTCGATCGAGATGGCCAGCGCTTCACGAACACGACGATCGTTGAACGGATGCCGCTTCACATTAAATGCGTAAAAATTCAGGGCTGAGTGAGTAGTTGTTTTAAAGTCTACAAATGGGGTCAGGATCTTCAAGGCAAGCGGTTCAAAGCTCGTGTTTGTAACCGCGTCGACATCACCCGCACGGTACGCTGCAAGTGCCGAATCGGCCGTCTCCGACGGCACAAAGGTAACGCGTTCGAGTCGTACCTTCGATCGATCGTAATAACCCTCTTCGCGGTCAAGCGTCACCCCGTCCTTTCCTACCGAGGAAATCCGGAACGCGCCGTTCGTTACTACGTTCGCGGTCAGCTTTCCTTCTTCAAACCCCGCTCCCCCAGAATAAACCGGCCGGAACATTGGATGCGCGACGAGCTTTGGAAATTGCTCGTCGGGCTCGTTCAAAGTGACCCTCAGCTCGAAGTCGCCTATCGCTTCGACACCGAACAGTAATGGCTTGGCCGCATCTTGGACCGGCGCTGCATCGCGGTCCCGGGCAGTCCTCGAAGCGGCCTCGGGTACTGCGGTTGAAACAGTCCCGGGCTTGTTCTGCCCGTTCGACTCCGCCTTAACGACTGCATCCGGCTTTTTCTTCGCAGTTTCTTCAATGGGTTTTGCCTCAAGGTGAACCCCGGAGATGTTATGGAGCAACTTGTGATGAGGAAGTTTGTAGCCGAGCTTCGCTAGCCTTTTCCATGATTTCACAAAATCGTGGGCGGTTACGGTCTCTCCGTTCGACCAGCGGGCGTCTTTTCGAAGCCGAAACGTCCAAATGCGCGTTTCGTCCGCAGATTTCCAGCTTTTCGCTATCGCCGGGATGGCATTCAGCGTTTTTGGGTCGGTGTCCGTCAATCCCTCGAAAATTGCCCGGACGATATCAGTTTCCGGCGGAGCGGATGCCATTGCGGGGTCAAAAGACTTGGGTAGTTTGCCGTTCGACCAGCGGAATTCCTGCTTTTGCGGCGCTTTGGTTTCACTGTAAAAGGTCTCGGGAGCGGGTTGTTGTAGCTCTCCGCACGACAACGCGATAATGCTCACGACACCTGTCAAAAGGGTTGCGAAATAATGGTGTTTCCGATTTTTTGGGGGTCGGTTTCTCAATCGGGTTATGCCCTCGCTTTCCTTCGTAGAATTTCTAAAACTTCCAAGGTGTTCTCTCGCGTTTCCTCAAATCCCCCGGAAGTGTCTATCAGATACGTCGCGTATCCCTTCTTTTCTTCCTGCGGCAGCTGCGATTCGATCCTCTGCCGCGCCTCCTTCCGCCCGATTCCGTCACGTTTCATCAGTCGATTCAATTGTATATTACTTTCGCACCAAACAACCACCAATTCGTCAAACCTCTTGTAACTTCCGGACTCGATCATCAACGCGGCGTCAATCACTGCGATTCCCGCTGGATAAACCGCCTCCTGGCGTTTAAGCCAATCGTCCTGCAAATCTATGATCAATGGATGCAAAAGCGAATTGAGAAGTTGTCGTTTTGCGGGATCGGAAAAGATGATTCTTCCCAGCTTTTCGCGGTTCAGGGAGCCGTCTGAGGCCAGCACCGCGGACCCGAATTCGTCAACCACCCGCCGGAGACCGACTGTCCCGGGTTCAACGACTTCGCGCGCCGCACGATCGGCGTCCATGACGATGCACCCTTGTTCTGAAAGCACTTCGCACACGAATGACTTGCCTACCGCTATCGAACCGGTCAATCCGACTTTAAGCATAGGTCCACCTCGATGCGCACAGAGAGGGCAATAATCTAGAAGGGATGCACGCCTCTCGGAACAACCGAATAAACAATTAGTCGCTACGAAGCTCCGTGACGTGTTGCCAGCTTTCCAACGTTATATTCCGCGATTTCGTTGAGGGTCAGATTTAGCTCGTCGGCGCAAGCCGAAATGTACCAGAGCACGTCGCCGAGTTCATCCTTTAATTTCGCCCGCACTTCTTCTGTCAGAATGCCTTCATCGTCCCTTTGGATCTTCTTTACAACATTCGCAACCTCGCCCGCCTCACCGGTAAGGCCGAGAGTTGGGTATTCCAGATTTTCCAGCCGACGTGGATAGAGGGCCGTTTTGCCCGCCAGTTTTTGATATTCGGAAAAGTCCATAATTGTCCTTTTAAGAGACGGAACCGGGGTCACCCGCCGGAATTCGCGGCTCCTCTTGTCGCGCGCCTTTTGATTGCTGCCTCGACCGTGTTCTTCATCAGCATCGCAACCGTCAGCAGCCCGACTCCGCCCGGCACGGGAGTGAAGAGCGAGGCTTTTTCCATAGCCGCTTTTGCATTGACATCGCCGACTAGTGTCGACCCGCGCTTTTCAATCGTGCGAAGACGTTTTGCCAGTTGATCATCCGGAAAGAAACCCTTCGCTTCTTCGGGATCTTCGAGCTGGTTCATCCCGACATCGATTACAACAGCACCGGGTTTTATGAAGTCGGCGGTGATCAGTCCGGGCACGCCAACGGCTGCAATCAGCAGGTCCGCGCGTGAACAGACTCCGGCAAGATCCTTTGTTCGGGAGTGGCAGACGGTAACCGTGGCGCTCTCCCTGATAAGCAAGAGTGCCATCGGCTTGCCCACGATATTACTTCTGCCGACGACGACCGCATCCGCGCCGGAAAGTTGAACCTCCGCGCGTTTGAGCATGTCGATGATGCCCGCGGGGGTACAGGGAACAAGTGCAGGCTCACCCTGCGAAAGCCTTCCGGCGTTGACCGGATGGAACCCATCGACGTCTTTTTGGGGATCGAGGGCTTCGAGAATGCGGGATTCGTTAATTCCTTTTGGCAGCGGTAATTGGACGAGGATACCATCGACATCTTCGCGCTCATTTAGCTCCAGGACCACGGCCAGCAGTTCATCTTCAGATGTTTCCGCGGGCATGTGCCGATGCTCCGACGTAATACCAAGATCCTGAGCCGTCCTGACCTTGCTGTTTACGTATACTTCAGATGCCGGATCCGCTCCGACACGAACCACGACGAGACAGGGTTTGATACCCGTTTCGCTCTTGAGCCGTTCAACACGCTGCGCGACCTCCTCTTTGATCGCAGCGGCATATTGCTTACCATTTAGTAGTTCAGCTTTCGTTCCCATAATTTGTGCTATCGTTCCCAAAGTCGGTTTTCGAATATTATATTTAATTGTTTTGTTTATGCCACGCTCACTAGTCGGTTTTTTTGTCCTGGCGCTAAGTCTTTCCGTAAATTGTCTTGCCGCCGAGGCCAAAGAACGGCTGGCCGAACTCTTCAATAATTCCGAATACGAACAACTGCTTGACGAACTGAAAGTGATAGAAAAGCGAGACCCCTCATCGTTTACATCGAACAACCTTGACTATTTCTACGCACGGACCGCCGAAAGAAATGGCAATTTCTCGGCTGCAATCGCTTATTACCAAAAGGCTGCTGCCCGGGACGGTGAACTCGAACTCTATGCGCTGAAGCATCTTTCCCGGCTTATGCGTGAGACCGGAAACTTGGGTGCCGAGCGTTTGTTTCTTTTTGAGATAGGGTATAGCGAGAAAACCCTCATTCCGAATCAAATTGCTCGCCAAAGGCTCGTGCGCAACTATTTTGAAAGCGGGGATTACATAAGCTTGATCACGATTTTGGAGCACGGGGTCCCGGGAGTTGGCAAACCAGAACCTGTAGCGACCGATCGTCAACTACAGGTTCTGCTGGGAAAGTCGTTTTTGTTGAACGGGCAAGCCGATAAAGGCCGGGAGGTGTTCGCTGGACTTGTAGATTCCGCTCCTGACGAAAACCAACCGGACGATTATTCTCTCGAAGCGGTGAAGGGTCTCGACCGGATTGAGACGGGTGCCGCTCAGATTGAATCGGTCAAGAATTTGACTGCTGAAGAGCACAAACGGCGAGCTGATATCTACCAGTTTAACAGGGACTTCAAGCACGCACGCCTGCACTACAACGCGATTGTTGAAAATCACAAGGAAAACCCGATGATTTCCGAAGCGAGATATCAGATTGGCCGCGGTTTTGTCCAGGAACGAAAATATGAAGAAGCAGCGCCCTTGTTCGAAGCCGTCAGGAATGATGACCCGGGCGCAGATCTGAAAGGACCGGCGCTCTACGCGGCCGCCGGCGTCTACGCCAATCTCGATAAGCACAGCGAAGCGATCGCCGCCTATGAGCAATTCATTTCTGAATACCCTGATGCCTCAAACATCGAGCGCGGATATCTGAATATCATCGACGCTTACCGGGATGCCGGCAACGACAAGATGGCTCTCGAATGGTGTTCGAAAACAACTGGAGCCTTTCGCGGTCAAAAAGGCGAGGCTGCCGGTCTCTTTGCGGAGGTCCGGATACACATCGCCGGCGGCGATTGGAACAGGGCGCTTCAGTCCCTAAACCGCTTGAAGGAGTTGAAAGACCTCGGCGGCATGCGTATTGCCGGAGGCACTAATCCGGAAGAGGTCTCGTTCCTGCGGGCACTTTCACTGGAGAAACTCGGCCGGCTTGAGGATGCCGTCGACGTATATATTGGAATACGCGACGGGCGAGGCGAATACTATGGTTGGCGCTCACTCGATAGAATGTCGAAAAACGAGGAGTTTGCGCGCCTGCTGGAAAGAAGACTGGCAAAGCTGAAAGGAAATTCTGGCCAACTTACGGGCGAATCCGGAAGGTTCTCGGAACAGGAAATTCAAGAACTCGAAAAGATCCTCTTTCCGGACAAGCGCATGCCTGCGCCTAAAGACCCTGAAGACTACGCTGTCCTGCGAATTCAACCGAAAGCAATCAAAAACCTGAACGGGATCCCGAAGCGTCTGCTCGATTTGGGTCTCTACGACGAGGCCGCACCCGAGGCCGAAACGAGGCTCCGGACAAGAGACGGAAGCTCTGGCGAAGACCTGGCCGATTTTGACGACGCTACCGCGTTTACGCTTGCAACCTATTATTCAAGAGGAGGTTACGCCGATCGAGCTATAAAATTCATTGAGCCGAAATGGAAGAAGGTCGACCGCTACTTTCCGATTGAGGAGATACCGAACGAGCAGCTGATGCTGCTTTATCCCGCGCCATACCGCGATGCGCTCTTAAAGTATGGAACGGAAAAAGATGTCGATCCCAGGTTCCTTTTGTCGATTATGCGACAGGAATCCCGTTTTCAGGCCGATATCAAGTCTGCCGCAGCGGCCCGCGGGTTGATGCAGTTCATTACCAACACCTCGGACAAAATGGCTCTGGAACTTGGAATCGAACAATTCCGGCAAGACGAACTCTACGATCCGGACACAGCTGTGAGATTTGGGGCGCACTACATTTCGAAAATCTTTCAAGACTTCCCAGGGCAGCCGCAAGCGGTCGCGGCAAGTTATAACGGCGGTGAGGACCGAATGGCCCGATGGCTGAAGCGTGCGAAAACGAATGACCCGGACCAATATGTGCCGGAGATCGTCTTCGCCCAGACAAAAGACTATGTTGAAAGGGTGATGACAAACTACCGGTTGTATCTGCTCCTTTACGATAAAAACCTAAAACCCCGTGTTGTTAGTCCTCGTAAGAAACAGGCAGAGACGCTTGATTAGAAATCGCGTATTGGGCAGACTCAAACCATGAAATTCATAAATTTCTTATTTTTAGTTTCTTTCGCTTCGATTTTCTTGTTCTCGTGCGGGGACGCTTCGCAGTCCTCAACAGATCCGTCACTAAAACGTTATCCGCTGCGAGGCGAGATCGTGAGTCTCGACAAGGCGTCCAAAAAAGCTTCGATCAAACACGAAAAGATCGAGGGTTATATGGATGCCATGACTATGGACTTCGAGATCAGGAAACCGGACTGGGTCTGGAGCGAGCTGGTGCCCGGATCCGTAGTCACCGGCGATCTTGTTGTTGATAACGTCAACGGAGATTACTGGCTCGAAATAAACGGCGTCCTCGCGCCGCAAAAGAGTGATCAGGATTCAACCCCGATTCGGGAAGACAAGGCCGTGGTCGGACAGAAACTCGTCGATTTCAGTTTGACGGATCAGAACGGAAATACGGTAACGCCCAGGGATTTCGAGGGAAAAGCCCTGGCCATCACATTCATATATGCGCAATGTCCGCTGCCGGATTTCTGCATCCTGATGTCAAAGAACTTTTCGGATGTCGCGAACGTAGTCGCGGTGGACGAGACGTTAAAAGACGATGTCCGGCTCTTAAGCATTTCTTTCGACCCGGCCCGTGACACGCCGGATAAGCTGAAGAGCTACGGACTCGGGTATCTCGGCAAAGATTCGAAAGCCAAGGACTTCAAAGTTTGGCAGCTCGCTGTTGGGGCCGAGCCGGAGGTCAAGAAAGTGGCCGACTTTGCGGGCCTTATGTATGAGGTCGATGAAAACGATAAAACACAATTCAGACATTCGCTGAGGACGCTGATCGTCGGACCTGACGGAACGGTTAAAAAAGTATTGTCGGGAAATGACTGGAAACCGGTTGACCTGATCAACGAACTCAAGTCTGCCGCGGAACCGCCGAAAAAGAAGGAGTAGACAATGACTATTCAAGCTCTGCGCGCGACAATTCCGAGCCTTTTTTTTCTGGTCGTAACCCTTTCTATTTTTGCACTAACTATTTTATTGTCAACGCTTTCTTTATTTCCCGTATACCCCGAACTGGCGGTTGGGATTACATACGATCTCGCATTTACCGCGCCGCTTTTTTACTATCTTGCGATTCGGAAATCGGTGATCCCGAAGGCGACCGTGGCCGGTGTCGCGGTACTCGGCATCGTGTCGGCGATGTTTCTGCTGCCCGCCAACCAACAAACTCATCTTGGATTTATCACATTTTGGGTTTTTCCCTTTCTCGAAATCGGCCTCCTCGGGCTTGCCGGATATAAGGCATGGAAGGCACTTCGGACTTACAAGCGGGTGCGAAAAGAAAATGCGGATGTCTATGCAACACTGGGAGTTGTATTTGAAGAATCGATCGGCAGCACCTTTTTCTCGCGAATCGCCGCGTTCGAGGCGTCCGTTTTTTACTATGCGTTTCTGGGTTGGCGAACCCCCACGCAAGATACGAACACGTTCAGCTATCACAAAAAGCGGGGAGCCGGAGCTTTATACGGGGTCTTTGCATTTCTGATATTTGCCGAAACCATCGTTTTTCACATGCTGATCGCCCGCTGGAGCGTTATCGCCGCGTGGATCTTTACGATATCCTCTCTTTATGTCCTGCTTCTTTTGTTTGCTCAGTTTAAGGCCTCGTATTTGCGGCCGACCGTGGTTTGCGAAGACGAGCTACTAGTCCGGTGCGGCCTTTTTTGCGATGCCGAAATTCCGCTCTCGGAAATCGTCGAAATCGAAGCTGTGGGGAATCTTTCTTCTTTAGCACCGGAAGTCCTTCAAGCTGCGGTTATTAAAGGATTCGAGCCCGTAAATATTCTGGTTACAACGGCAAATGAGCTTACCGCAGCCCGTCCATACGGACTGAAGAAACCGTTCCGGAAAATCGCTTTCTTCGTCGACGAAAAAGAGCGGCTGATTCAAGACCTTTTGAAAAATGACTCTTAACAAGACCGCATCGCTCATTCTTATTGTCGCCGCGGCGGCAACGTTCCTATATGTCGCGAAGCCACTCCTGGTCCCATTCGTAATCGCACTGCTCATCTGGTATTTGATCAACGCACTAAGCCATTGGATCGGCCAGTTTGCGTTCGTCAGGAAATTCCTTCCCGTTTGGACCCACGTTTTGATCTCATCCCTCGTTATTTTCTTGATCCTTTTGACCTTGGGCGGTCTAATTGTTGAAAATGCGCGGACCATGGTGAATGCGGGGCCGGTATATCAGAAAAACCTCGGCGATGTGATAAAACGGCTCGATGACGCTATTCAGATCGATCTTTCAGCGGTCAGATCGGCTGTGGATTCCAATCTTTTTGTGGAATTCGGCAAGCTCATTGAAACTACCGATTTGACGATCGCCGGCATCGTGCAGCGGATCCTGAATACGCTCTCGGGAATTGCGGCAAACGCTTTTCTTATCTTGATCTACCTGATTTTTCTCTTCTTTGAACAGGTTCACTTTTCAAAAAAAGCCAGGGCCCTTTTTGCGAGTGAACAGCGACAGACAAAGTTCTTTGAGATTATCGATCATATCAACAAGGCGATCCGTGCTTATTTCAAGGTCAAAATAACGGTCAGCCTGATTACCGCCACGGCGAGCTATTTGCTGATGGTTGCGGTGGGCCTGGAATTCGCGATTTTTTGGGCCTTCCTGATCTTTCTTTTGAATTTTATTCCGAACATCGGTTCGCTGATCGCGACGCTGTTTCCAACGGCTCTCGCGCTGATTCAGTTTCCCGAATCGTTTTACCCGTTCCTCGTCATACTCTTCGGCGTCGGCGCGATCCAGGTTATTGTCGGAAATCTGGTTGAACCGCGAATGATGGGAAGCAGTCTCAATATTTCGTCTCTCGTCGTGATCCTTTCCCTTTCGCTTTGGGGTACGATGTGGGGAATTACAGGGATGATTCTCTGTGTGCCGATTACCGTGATCATTATGATCGTTTTTGCACAATTCCCATCGACCAGGCCGGTTGCGATACTCCTTTCTGAAAACGGGGAATTGATGACAAACCTCAAGGTCATCCACGAGGCCTACGACGAAGTTGAACCAAAGGAGAATTCGGATCCCTAAACATCCGACATCAGTTCCGCTTCAACGGTTCCGCTTCCCTCGAAACCATCACTGATCACATATCCCCTTTTTCCGGGTTTGAATTCGAGCCGGAGCCGGCCATCATTTTCCGACATAAACACCTGAAGAGGCGGATGAGGCCGGTCGATCAAACTGCCCCCCTCGATTCGATTTAAAACGGGTTTTGCGGTCCCGGTCTTTCCCGAACCGGCCTCCTTCGATTTTCGTGCGGTTTCCTGACCAACCCCGTGGATGTCAAAAAAGATGGTAACAAAATCACCGTGGGTGAGCGTGGACAAACTGCCGCTCACATCAAAGTTTTTCGTAATTCCCAGAAAGCCCCCGGTGAATTTAAACGACCCGGAACTGACACGATAGTTCCGCATGCGGTTTTTCCATGTTTCTCCCGCGACCAGATCGATGCCGTCCTCTTCTTCAACGGGCACGGCGACAACTGCAAAAGGCTTGGTAAGAGCGTCGGTGACAATTGCCCCATGTGCCGGCGCAACATCTTCGATCTGACACGCCCCGTCGCGCATCTTTATCGAAACGGAATAACCGCCGGTCTCTTTCTCACCTGAAAAAGCCGCTACCACTGCGTATTTCGTAAAATCAACGTCGACCGCTTCAAAATCGCCGATCATTTTCGGGAGCATTCCATAGGATTCCGGGTCGCGGGCGACAAACACAAACGGCTTATCGATCTTCGAATACGAACCTTCGGCAAGGATCAAGGTGTTTTCTTTTTCCGGATTTTTCGAGTCTCCCGGTTGATACTGCTCGCCCTGCGAGACTTTCGGATTCTTCATTTTTTTAAGTTGCTCAAGGGTGATCGCCTCTTGGCCCGCAACTCCAACGACCGCAAACACAAAAGACACCAGCAAGATTGCAGATAGTTTTTTTCTCATAATTGAATTTGGCCCGGCATTGATAAAATCTAGAATGTCCTCGAAACACGCGACACCAGCTCCTCCGCGTCTATTTGCGTCAGCTTTCCGTCTTTATAAACAACATCTCCACCGACGAGAACCGAAGTCACCGATGACGCACTCGTCGAAAAGATGAGTGTGGAATAAATGTCGTTGACGGGTACCTGGGCAATGCCATCGATTGAGATGATCACAAGGTCCGCTTGTTTGCCTGGCTCCAGGCTACCGATCTCGCATTCGAGTCCAAGTGCCGAGGCCCCACCCATAGTCATCGACCAAAAAAGCAATTCCGGGCTGACAATGGCGTGTTGCCCGCCCCGGACCCTGGATATCAATCCGGCGAACCGCGCCTCCTCAAGCATATCGCAAATGTTGTTGCTTGCCATTGAATCAGTACCGATCCCCACCGTAATCCCGTGTTCCAGAAATTCGCCGAGCGGGGCCGCTCCATGACCGAATTTTGAATTTGATTTCGGGCAGTGGGCAATCTTCGTCCCGCTTTCGGCAATCATCGCAACTTCCTCCGCGGAGACGCCTATGCAATGTGCGAGCAGAGGCGCCGCATCAAGCACGCCGATTTCCTGTAAGTAAGCGACGGTGCTCAAGTGCGGTGTTTTCCAATAGGAAGAATCCTTAAAAAGTAACTCCGCGATGGCGCCGGTCCCTTTGGTCATCAATTCCGCTTCTTCGGCCGATTCGGCTGCATGAATCGACATCAGGACGTCGTTGTCGATCGAGTACCCGGTGATCAATTCGAAAAGTTCGCGGCTAACCGTGTACGGCGCGTGCGGGGAAAGACCGGCCGCAACGTGACTTTTGCAACTACCTGCGAGGACCTCGAACTTTTCAACCAGTTTACGGAAATCCTCTTTCGCCGTAAGGCCGGAGGGTGAAAACTCCGTTTCCTGGAAAACGATCCCTCGAAGCCCGACGGCGTTCAGTGCCGCTACCCCCGCCGTCCCGACCCTGCCAATATCGCCAATGGTCGTGACTCCGGATGAGGCCGCTTCGGCAGCCCCCAGACGCGCGGACAATTCTATTTGATCCGCCGCGTCATACTCGCGTCGGAGTTTTGTGATTTCAATGAGCCATCTGCAAAAATCGTCGTCATATTTGTCCAATTGACCGCGAAATGCTGTCAGCTCGAGATGCGTGTGACAATTGACAAAGCCGGGGACGATCGCCGAATCGCCGAAATCCAGAACCTCCTCCTCGGGAAAGTCTTCAATGATTGCCCGAGCACTTCCAACGGCCGCAATCAAACCTTGCCGGAAACAGACCGCGCCCCCCAGGATCGGGGGCGATGAGACCGGGACGACATGATTTGCTCTGTAGATTGGCATTGTAAAACGGGAGTCGGCGGGCTTAATCTTCCCGAAATCGCCGAAGAATTGAAGAAACGTAGAGTCGTGTTGAATTGATCTTGATGCGCTTGATGAACTCGGCCTCGGAAATTGTTTCCCTGTCAACTCCTTCGAGCCACTCTTCGACCCTGCTTGGACCCGCGTTGTAGGCGGCGAGGGTCATCGCCGTCTGCGCTTGTAACCCTCGGTACTTCTCACCGAGCTGTTCTAGATACCAACACCCGACCTGGATGTTGCGCTCGGGCTCACTGATGAATTCGCGTACGTTGTCCGACGTTTTTTGCTCAATTTCCTTAAGACCCGTCTGTTTTGCCCATTCCCTTGCGACCGTCGGAGTAACCTGCATCAAACCTACCTCTTCGGCATCGCCGACCACAGTCGAGCGAAAATAAGTTTCCTCATAAATGACCGACCAGACGAGTTTGGGTTCGACACGATAAACACTTGCATGCCTTAGGATCAGGTCATCGTAACGATGAATCCAATACTCGTTTCCAAGGTATAGCGTGGCGGCCGCGAGTACGACAGCAAGAATAAATAGAATTATGAAAATCGAGCCTCGGCGCATCAAGTTCAAACCCGGGAGAATTCTTATTCTTTGTTCTTGTGGTTATTCGAGGATTTTACTTGCGAACGCGATCTCGGCTTCTTTTTTTTCTCGCCCCCGAACCTTCCTGAACGGACCAATTCGGCAAAGAAGTCGGCGTCGTAATAAGAGTCCCGCGACATCTGTTCGCGGATTTCCAGTAATTCCTCTAGAAATTTGGGACGTCTGTACATTTTGTTCGATAGTAGGTTGCGGGTGTCCGTGAGGTCAAACCAAAAAACGGCTCTATAGCGTGTGGACCAGAAATTCGGGCGTGACGATCATCGGCACAAAAAAGCCGGCTGCTGCGTTAAAGAGCCGGACCCGTGCCTGCTTTCTTACATTCGCGATATGCCCGAAATTCCATGTCACGAGATAGTCTATCTTAAACACCGAGGCGAGCGCGACGTGCATCGCATCGCCTGTATATTTTCTGTGAAAGATTCCGCGCGAGATATATCCCTCGGTAAGAATCGCAGCTTCGTCCGGGAGTGAGAGTTCTTCGAAAGGCCTGATCAAATTCAGATAAGCGGATCGGTGTGGTTCTTTCAGGAGTTCGAGTTCCCTCCGTACGAGTATCGACGAA
>JAOTWT010000407.1 GCA_029862725.1 Acidobacteriota bacterium
CGGCTAGGATCAGATCATCGCTACGCGACTGTTTTTGTTCGAAACATCAAATCGTTAGTTTCAGGCGTCGCTGACGCGACGCTTACGATCCTATCGATCAATTCCGTGGCTTGAAAGCCACGGCTACGATCGGATCATCGCTACGCGACTGTGCTTGTTTGGGAGCACGAAATTCTCTATCGCGCGAACCTGTTTTTCAGGCGTCGCTGACGCGACTCTTGCGTGCATGTCGATCAATTCCGTGGCTTGAAAGCCACGGCTAGGATCAGATCATCGCTACGCGACTGTTCTTTTGGAAACTACATTTGCCAAAACGCTATTTTCGGGCGTCGCTGACGCGACGCTTGCGTTCATGCATATCAATTCCGTGGCTTAAAAGCCACGGCTACGATCGGATCATCGCTACGCGACTGTGCTTCGTTTGAGTGCAGGAATGGGTCTCACATCCCAAGATTAAATTCCTCGTTCCCACGGAGAATCATTGGTCCATCTTTCGGGATCTTGTTTTGGAAGGGCAAACGACCGCCTCGTTGATGATGGACGCCCGCTTGGCTGCGCTCGCAATTGAACACGGAGCGACTTTGGCTACCACCGACCGTGACTTTACTCGGTTTTCAAAATTGAAAATGATCAATCCTTTGGAAAATCGTCGAGCAGGTTATTGACTAACTCTCTGAAGATCTGATTCCTTTTTGACTAACGACTGGACACTAGTGAAAACTAAGAACAGGGAATTGTAAACTGGGAACTTAGGACTGAAATTGGAGAATTGTACACCGTTGCCAACGCGTTTACGGTCGAAACAAGTCATATGAATTCAAAATTAAACGAATCCTTGCCGTATCTTGCATGGACCATCGCCCTGGTCTCAACCGCCGGGAGTTTGTTTTTTAGCCTGGCGATGGAGCTGCCGCCGTGCGATCTGTGCTGGTACCAGAGGATCGCACTTTTTCCGCTTGTATTAATTATCGGAACGGGAATAGTACTTCGTGACAAAAATCTGAAGATATACGCCTTGCCTCTTAGTGTTTTCGGGCTTGCGGTAGCTTTTTATCACAATCTGCTCTATTACAAGCTGATCCCGCAACCGATCGTTCCGTGTTCGGCGGGTGTTTCGTGCACCGAAACCCAGCTTGAGCTTTTTGGTTTTTTGACAATACCGCTGATGTCGCTCGTAGCCTTCATTCTTGTTACGATATTCTTGTTGCTTTATAAAACTAAGGAGAAATAGTCAGTGAAAAAGGAAATTGTGATTTTGGGCGGGATCATCGCCCTCGTTGCCATCGTTGGTTTTGTTGGAACGCGTTATTACAGAAACTCGGGCGCGACCGCGCCGGCCCCGGTAGTAGTGAACTCAGGAACAACAGGGGCGGATACGGGAAGCGCACCGGCGCCGCAGGCAAACAGCGAATACCTTGTCCGCGATGACAGTCCGTCCTTGGGACCGGCTGACGCCAAGGTGACAATAGTGGAGTTCCTCGACCCCGAGTGTGAATCGTGTGCTCTTTTCCATCCGATGGTCAAAAACGTGGTTAAAGAAAACGAAGGTAAAGTACGGCTCGTTTTGAGGTATATGCCGCTCCACCCAAACTCCATGGCTGCCGCTACGTTTCTGGAAGCTGCCGGCGAACAGGGAAAATTCTGGGAAGCGCAGGATTATCTGTTCAAGATGCAGCCCGAATGGGGCACAAAACACGGGCATGGCCCGGGAGTCGTTCAGCCCGACGCCAAGGCGCTTTTAAAGAAGTATGCGAAGGACCTCGGTTTGGACACCGCCAAAATGGATGCCGCGGCGGCCGGGAACAAGTACGCCCAAAAGATCGAACGCGACCGGAGGGATGGGGAAGCTCTCGGCGTACGCCAGACCCCCACATTGTTTGTGAATGGGGTTAGGTTGGCGCGTCTCGATGATTACGCGTTGCGTGCCCTGATCGTCGAGGAACTTAAGAAGTAGGGTGTTGAGTGAGTACTGAAACCGATAAGACCCGCGCGGATCTGATCCTTATTTGTCGCTGTAAGTGATAAAAATTTAATAGCCAGGGGTCAAGCGGTATCGCTTGACCCCCGGGACTGAGACAAAAAGGAGACGACGCTGAAGGTGTCGCATCGAATAAGGATCACATAGGGTCGCCTTTGATTTTTTGTTTTACCCGGGGGGCAACGCTTCCCTTGATCCCCGGCTATTCAATTCATCGCCTTCAGCTTTTGTCGAGTGGTATCGAACCTCTTTCAGGCATACGGTTCGAGCCGTCTAAAAATCTAGCCGAATAACTTCCTGAGTTGCAGTCGGATCATTTGCGCGTCTGAATTTTACGAGCTTGTGGTCATCCGCCGTACACGGCAGCGGTGTTTTGACGCCCGTTCCGTCCTGTTTGAACTGCAATTTTGAAAATCGCTTCTTCGCGTTGATGCAGAGCTCGCTGTCGCCTTCACCTCCTCTCCAATACAAAGACTCATCTCCGTAATAGGTCCTTGCATAATAGTAGGTTCTGGGAATCGTACCGTAGGGAATATTGTGCTTTTCTTTTAGGCGTTTGCTGATAGGGATATCGATGCATTTCTTTTCATCGATCTTCCACCAGCCTTCTGTCCAAAAACCGAAATTCGTTTCTAACCCAATTACTAAATAGATCCCTCCCGGAAACCGCGTGTTACAGGCCTTCAAAGTATATTTGGGACGGATGTTTTTAAAACGGCTGAAACCGAACCTTCCGCCGACTCCGATAAGAATACTCCCCGTATCAGCGGGAAGATCGCGGGCGTATAGATATTTGTCAATGACTTTGCGAACCTCGTAAACCTTTACCTTAAACGGTGTAAACACCCCTTTTCGGTTCCAAAAAATTGATTCACCGCTATTTAATTCGACACAACCGATCGCAAAAAGCGTGACCGTCTTGGGTTTGTGCATACAGATCTTTCTCGTTTCACCCGAGTTGTTCTTGATCTCAACCGGGGGATTGGTCTCCAAGCTCTGAGCCGAAGCGAATTGTGAAAAAACCAAGTGACAACAAACAACTGCGACTAAATAAAATAACCTTGTCTTATTCATCTTAAAAGTAATCCTATCGAATTTATTGAATGATTTGTAATGCTTGCTAAAAAACACTCGGGGAAGAGTTATGCGTAGAACGGACGCAGGACTATTTTTTTGCAGAAGACGGCGATTGTCTTGGTGTCGTAATGAAATTCAAACGGATTAACCCGAATTCATGCTTCCAGGTTAAATTATACGGGTTGGGCGTAATTCCAATTGGCCGCTTTATGATGAATCCGGCGCAAATGTGACCGGCCGAAATATTTCCATCGCACGTTTTCCCGTCCCTTGCCATCTCAGGCAATGTTAAGATACTTATTTGGAGAGATTTTGATGAAAGCGGCAACAATTCTACTTATGCTCCTGCTTGGCGTGGCGGCGTTTGCGCAGTCTGGGCGGAGGATCAAAAAGACCGCGACCGCGACGACCGATGCTCCGGCACCGGTTATCGACGAGGACGTTTTTTCCGAGTCGCGTGCCAAGCCACGCC
>JAOTWT010000410.1 GCA_029862725.1 Acidobacteriota bacterium
TCGCCAAAAGACTTGGTCCCACGGTCCTGAGTAGCTTCAGGGGATACGGTTGGGACTGTTTTAACTCGGTCGGGCTGTGGGTTTTTAACCGCAGGTATGGCCAATACAGTTTCCTCCCGTTTGGTGCCGGGTGGCGTTCGCCCTATGGCTACCGTTTGGGCACCAACACTGAAGTTTGTTATTACCCGAGCCATTATTGGCGGCCGCCCATTTACCGGCGTCAAAACGGCAGCGGCGGCAATGGTGGCAATGGCGACACCGGCGGCAACGGTGGCGGCGGTGATGGCAGTGACACCGGTGGACGCAGGAAAGGACCTCCCGGAAGTTTTGAGCGGACACCTGGTTTCGACCCGACACCCCCTTTCCAGCGGATGCAGCAATCGGGCAGCGTACGGCGTACGAGCCCTCTGGGCGGCGGCGGCGGAAGTTATCCACGCGGTTCTAACGGCGGGGGTACGCGGCCGGTCCAGCGTTCAAACGGTCCCAGCAATACGACGCCAAAAAGCTCACCGCCGGTTTCTGCGCCGCGACGGACAAACTCGAAAGTTAAGTTGAATTAAGAGTTGGGATTTAGAAACGAGACCGGAAGAAGAGGCGTCGATCAGACGCTTCTTTTTTTATTGAAAGAGACCCGGCGCGCCGGTATTTTAAATCAGAGGTTTGATCCAGGGCTCAAGCACGAGCATCGTCGTCTGGATGCCGTTGAAAAGAAAATGGAGCACGATGCAGGGCAGGATGTTTCCGGTCCATGCCCGCACGAGCGTAAGTCCCAGGCTCAAGGAAAACAGAGAGAATATCGTGGCCAGATCGCCCCAGTATTGTACGAGATGGACCCCGGCAAAGAGGATTGTAATCAATACGACCGCTGCCAAGGTATTCAAAGATCGTTTTACCGCGGAATAGAGGACTCCCCTGTAAACCACCTCTTCGACAACCGGCGCCGAAAATGTTGCGACAAACGCGACGGCGTAAACTGCTCCCCTTGAGCTCTCCAAGAGCTTTTTAAAGTCATTTTCCTGTTCGCCAAAAATCGATAGAAAAAGGGCAAAAAGAGCAAACATAGCTATGACTATGAGCACGGCGTGCCACCATCTGAATCCGCCCCAATCCATCCCGACCATTTCGGAGAATGAATAATTGCCCATTCGCGTGACTATCATCCATCCGACTGCGAGCGTGATTAGATGCGCAGGCAATACCGCAACCACCGACACCAAAAGGGTGGCCGGATCTTTGATCGCCTCCGCAAAGGAAATTCCCGAGTATGACGAGTATGCGACCGTCGCGATTCCCTGTGCGACGACGATCGCGGCTATACTGAAGAGCCAGTACCCAACCGCCATAAGGTTGTTCCAGGGCGGATTGTCCGCGTCAAAGGTGACTGCGAGGCCGGTCGGGTATTCGATGTTTTCTTCTGGTTGCAACAAAATGTTCCTTTCGTTTTTCTTTACGAGATCAGCGCTTTTTGGTTACGCTGTCTGTTGAATTATGTTTCAAAAAGGGGTAAGCTAAAAGCCCGTGGAGGAACACGGGATAAATCCCCTACAAAAAGTGATTGCAGTTGTTCCGGCGCGGTATCAGTCTGCCCGCCTGGCGGGTAAACTCTTGTTGCCGCTGGCCGGTAAACCTTTAATCATACATACGTTAGAGCGTGTCGCAAGAGCGACGCGGGTTGATCAAGTGCTGGTTGCAACCGACGACCGCAGAATACTTTCAAACGTCGAGGCGGAAGGCTTCGAGGCGGTGATGACTTCGGCGGATCATCAATCCGGTACCGACCGCATAGCCGAGGCGGTGGCTGGATATCCGGCGTCTTCGATCATCGTAAACGTACAGGCTGACGAGCCCTTGATCGAACCCGAGACGATTGATGCGGTTGTGGGGGCACTTCTCGTTTCGGAGGAAGCGGACATGGCAACATGCAGCGAGGAGATCTCAGAAGCGGGTGACGTTCTTGACCCGAATATTGTAAAAGCAGTCGTCGATGACGACGGGTTCGCGGTATATTTTTCGCGGTCGCCCGTTCCATTTCCGCGCGACTCGGTACTGCGATCGGGCGGGATCGCGGAGGCTTTGGAAAACGATCCGGAAATCCTTGCCGGTTTCAGGAAGCACACGGGGATTTACGCTTACCGTCACCCGTTTTTGGTAGAGTTTGCTCAGGCGTCACCGACCGTTCTTGAGAACACCGAGATGCTCGAACAGCTTAGGGCGTTGGCGCTTGGTGCAAGGATAAAGGTTGTAAACGCTCCCCGCGGTGCGCATGGCGTTGACACTATTGATGACTATGAAAGGGTCAGGGCGGCAATTGAGGTTTGATTGTGGTTGGTGATCTGATCGGTCTGCTTGTAATTCTAGCGTTTCTGGCGGCAGCTGTGGTCGGGCTCAGGATTTTGAGTAAGCCCCGCGCAAGTACCGAAGAGGAATTTGAAAAACGGGCATCGGAAGGCACGTCGCTGGCATCGGCGGGGTTTCAGGCGGTAAATGGATTGTTGAATCCTTCGGCGGACAAGGGGTCAAAAGCGGTGGCGGAGATAAAAGAGGGCAGTTTTCAGAAGAGGAAAAACGAGGGAAAGGGTCTCGGAGACAACAACAGAGGTGGGAAATGACGGAGAATAGAACCAAATTTATATTTGTGACCGGCGGGGTCGTGTCCAGCCTTGGCAAAGGCCTTGCGGCTAGTTCGATTGGTTGCCTCCTTGAGGCCAGGGGAGCGACCGTGACGCTCATGAAACTGGACCCTTATATTAACGTCGATCCGGGAACGATGTCACCGTTCCAGCATGGGGAAGTATTCGTTACCGACGATGGCGCGGAAACCGATCTTGACCTTGGGCATTACGAGAGATTTACAAACGCCAAAATGTCTCAGGCCAACAACTGGACGAGCGGCCGAATCTACATGTCGGTGATCGAAAAGGAGCGCCGCGGGGACTATCTCGGGAAAACAATCCAGGTTATTCCGCACATTACCGACGAGATAAAGGACGCGGTCCGCGAGGTCGCCGAACGTGACAAGCCGGATGTGCTGATCGTAGAAATCGGCGGCACAGTGGGGGACATTGAATCATTGCCGTTTATGGAAGCGATCCGCCAGATGGGCAACGAAGAGGGAAGCGACAACGCGATATTTGTCCATGTCACGCTGGTGCCTTATATCGCCGCCGCAGGCGAGCTTAAGACCAAACCGACGCAACATAGCGTTCGGGAACTTCGCGAGATCGGTATTGCGCCGGATATTCTTTTGTGCCGGTCGGACCGTCCTCTTCCGCTGGAACTGCGCCGGAAGATCGCCCTGTTTTGCAACGTCCAGGAACACGCCGTGATTTCCGCGCTGGATGTTTCGACGATTTATGAAGTGCCGCTGGCGTTCCACGAACAGGAGCTAGATTCGCTGATCGCGAATCAGCTAAACCTGAATGACCGCTTTCCGACGGCCGATCTAAAAGAATGGCGACAACTGGTTTCTACCGTCAAAGAGCCGACCGAAGGAAAAG
>JAOTWT010000020.1 GCA_029862725.1 Acidobacteriota bacterium
ATTCTGTCGATATCCGCATTTGACAAAACCCAATTAAATCAACTACTTAGCAATCTTCCCGTTGACGAACTAAACGAGGACTCTTGTAAACAGTTGAAACTATTCAACTTTTAACCGGACACTAGTGAGCACCGTTCAATAATCTCGTCAGACTTTCGAAGCAGCTCGACAGGTTCCGCCATCCCTCGGTGCGCTTCAACATTAGTCCGTCCATCGGAATGTTGATTGATGGAGAACCAAAAGAGAAAAGCGATGTCGGTTCAAGGGTAAACAGTACGTGTTTCTTCTCCCTCATGCCTCGCGTTGGTTGTTGAATGCCGCCATCGTCCGCATCTCCAACCACACCCTTGATAGCGGGTGTATAATAATCGCAATCAACAAAGTGTTAAGCCGGAAAGGAGAATCCTCGCGCTCGATTTATTGGATTTAAGGAGTCAGACATGAGTAAAGCAAAGCAGGCAGTAAATTATGAGTTACCGGAGTTTAGGGAACAATATGGAAACTTCATTGGCGGACGGTGGGTAGCTCCCGCGAATGGTGAATACTTTGACAACATTTCGCCGGTGGATGGAAAAGTGTTCACAAAGATCCCCCGATCCACCGAAAAGGATATAGATCTGGCACTCGACGCCGCGCACAAAGCGGCGCCTGATTGGGGAAACACGTCAGCCGCAGAGAGAAGCAATCTTCTCTGGAAGATCGCTGACGTCATGGAAGAAAACTTGGAATACCTGGCGAGAGCCGAAACCTGGGACAACGGGAAACCGATCCGGGAAACGATGGCCGCGGACCTTCCGCTCGCAATAGATCACTTCCGCTACTTTGCAGGAGTCATACGGGCCGAGGAAGGCGACGCAACCGAGCTCGATTCGAACACAGTTTCGATTAACATAAAGGAACCTCTGGGAGTGGTCGGACAGATCATACCCTGGAACTTTCCATTGCTTATGGCGACGTGGAAGATCGCGCCGGCCTTAGCGGCGGGTAACTGCACGGTGGTAAAACCGGCCGAGCAAACACCGGCCGGCATCCTCGTGTTCCTTGACCTGATAAAAGACATTCTCCCGCCTGGCGTCCTGAACGTCGTCAACGGATTTGGGCCCGAGGCCGGCAAGCCGCTTGCCTGCTCACCGCGAGTGGCAAAAGTTGCCTTTACGGGTGAGACCACGACCGGTCGCCTGATTATGCAGTACGCGTCTCAGAATCTGATCCCGGTAACGCTCGAACTGGGCGGAAAATCGCCGAATATCTTCTTTGGGAATGTGATGGATGCTGACGATGAATTCTTCGACAAGTGTCTCGAAGGCGCGGTAATGTTCGCATTAAACCAGGGCGAGGTCTGCACGTGTCCTTCCAGAATACTTGTTCAGGAAGATATCGCAGACGAGTTTATCGAACGCGTGGTCGAACGCACTAAGAAAATCAAACTCGGTCATCCGCTCGACCCGGATACGATGGTCGGAGCGCAGGCAAGCGAAGACCAGTACGAAAAGATATTGAACTACATCGATATCGGTGAAAAAGAAGGTGCCGAGATACTGTGCGGCGGCAAACCACACAAGCAGGACGGCGGACTCGAAGGCGGTTTTTACATCGAACCAACGATCTTCAAAGGCAATAACAAGATGCGGGTCTTTCAGGAAGAGATCTTTGGCCCGGTAACTTCGGTGACGACTTTTAAGGACGAGGCGGAAGCGATCGAAATCGCAAACGACACGCTTTATGGTCTCGGCGCCGGTGTCTGGACAAGGGACACTCATCAGGCATATGGTATTTCGCGTGCGATAAAGGCTGGCCGCGTGTGGGTCAACTGTTACCATCTATATCCGGCTCATGCGCCCTTCGGCGGGTACAAGAAGTCTGGATTCGGCCGGGAAACCCATAAGATGATGCTCGATCATTACCGTCAGACGAAGAATATGCTCGTTTCCTACGACAAAAAGGCAATGGGATTCTTCTAGGGACGTTTTGAAGAGGTGGAAATCGGATTCGAACGGCCGTGCATGTTTGGTGAAATCCCCACACTGCCGGTCGTTCGGCACTCAAAAACCAAGCTGCCGGTTCGGTAAGAACTGCACGCCCGGTATAGCGTTATGGACAAACTAAGCCGCGTACTCGTAACGAGGAACGCGACGAAAATTATCGACCGCCTGCGCGAACAACACGGCGATCTAATGTTTCACCAGAGCGGGGGTTGCTGCGACGGCTCTTCTCCGATGTGCTTTGAAAAAGGCGAGTTCATTGTCGGCTCCGGTGACGTCTGGCTTGGAGAAATCCATGGTTGCGATTTCTACATGTCGAAGGACCAGTTTGAATACTGGAAACACACCGAGCTGACGATCGATGTGGTGCCCGGTCGCGGCGCGAGTTTCTCGCTTGAAATTCCACTCAATGTTCGTTTCGTTACAAAATCGCGCGTCTTTACAGCCGTGGAATACGAAAACCTGACAGAAACGCGTGATTGCGAAATGGTCTGAACGGTCACTTCCCTATTCGCTCTGTCCCCCTTTTGCTTATCTCTTTTACGTTCTTAAGATGTCGTTGTCGAAAGCAAGAATTCGTATCCGACGAGTTTTGCTATGGTTCTAGGCTGCATGCCTCTTGGAGCCTTCCGTGTCTCGTCTTTATAGGAGTCAATCAACTGCTGCAGGTCCTTTGCCTCGTTTATTCCGACCACCAGCCTCAACTGGTCGAAATACGATTTTGTGCCGGCCCTCACATACATCTCAAAGGAACCGCCGACCTCGCGCAAGAACATGAGCAGCTCAGGCCACCATCGTGAGTATTCCGGAAAGTTACGTAGTTCGGCGCGCAGGAAGATCGTAAAATCGGCCTGCATAAGGTCGTTGAGGGTAACCTCGGTTCCTACGCAGCGTTCCCGCAACATACTTGCACGAAGCGCTTCGAGCCCCAATCCGAGCCGCTCATTCCTTTGAACGAGTGAACCCATGTGTTTGTGGATATCGTCGAAGGCAGACAAGAATCCGTGGTCCAGCCCCTGGGTGACATAGTACTTGTTTGAAAGCATGTAGGCTGCATGTTCCAGCCTTTCAAATTTCAAAAGGATCGCGATTGCGTAGAGAAAGAGCTCGTGAAGAATAAAACTGAAGTTATCCAGACCGTATTCAATCCTTTTTCGTTGGTTGTGAGGCGGATTCGTATAGTGAATCAAGCGCTCAATGAACCTGTGGACTGTTACGATCCATCTCACATTCGGATCATATCTAGCGGCCGCAACCAAAAGCCTGATACATTGGTCCCGCATAGGCAGGAAGGCATCCAGCGTTTCGACAATCGCATCGTCAATATGACCCTCGAATTCCCGTATCCTGAACCGTTCGAGGTTACGCGTAAAGAACCGCAGGTAATTATCCATCGCCCCAAGCACGTTTTCACGATCATTTTCGATCGCAAAGAGGGCCTTTTCAAAGGCATCGTCCTGTGTACCGTCTCTTATCGTTTTAAGCATCACTTCCCTGATTTATTGACCGTGCTTACTATCCATTTGTTATCGCTACTATTCCAACCATCGGCGGTGTAAAGACAAATGCCCCCGGGTTCGAAGAAGCGTCAGCCCATGCTTTTTCGAACTCCGATCTCTGATCTTCAGTCCAGATTCCGCGTTCGACGATTCGCGGAACCGTTACCTCCGTAAAATACTCTACCCATTTCCAGTACCTGGTACCTGGACGGCCGATCCGTGTAATCGGTGTCAATGATTCGATCTCGAAACCTTCCCCGATAAGTAGACCGGGCAATCTCGCCGCCGTGTCCCAAGAGCCGCCGTGGGCCTCGACGTCTTTCGAGAACGCGTCAAAAAGCATCGAGATCGAGGGGTTTTGCGGAAAAACGTCGGCGGCAAGATAGTTGAAATAATCAAAAACCAGCGCCCGGCCGCCGGGCACGAGAATCCGCTTGATCTCAGCGACCGCTCTTTCCGGTTCAGGAAGAAAGCAAAACAGCCACCGCGCGAATACGGCATCGACCGAATGATCCGGAATGGGATTGTCATTTACATCGCTTTGGAAAAACGTGACGTTGTTCGCGCCGCGGGTTTCGGCGACGACGATCGTCCCGAATTTCTCCGAGGCGTCGACCGCATATACGTGTCCCTTCGACCCGACCAGCCTTGAAAGCGCCTTGGTGCAAAAACCGGGGCCACACCCCAGATCTGCCACACGGGAACCGAGGCCGATCCCCGCTCGTGCCCAGAGGGCCGCGGTTTCCTCGTTCCAGATCTCGTGCTGATAGGCGAGGCGTTCGATTTCGCGGTCCGATGAGCCAAGAACGTATTCTTTAGTATTTTCAGATCCTTTCACTAGTTCAGAGTCTATGAGACTTTTGATAATTAATGCAACATAATGAACGCAGGATGAGAATTCTCATAATTACCATTGGTTCCCGTGGAGATGTCCAGCCTTATGTCGCGTTGGGTAAAGGACTTCAGTCGGCCGGTCACGAAGTCATGGTCGCCACAGCATCATCGTTCGAATCTTTTGTGACCGATAACGGCCTCGACTTTTTTCCGATGTCGAACGGTCTCGTCGACCTCCTCATGAATGATACCGGGCGCGGCGCGATTGAAGAGATCCGGGGCGTATTCGGGGCGATAAAAACCCATTTTAAACTGATTAAGACGATCAAGCCGATCATGCGCGAACTCATGCAGGACTGTTGGGACGCGTCTTCGGAGTTTGGGCCCGACTTTATCGCCTACAACTCAAAAGTGCCGGGGGCCCACATTGCCGAGAAACTCAAGATCCCATGCGCGCTCGCCATCCCGTTTCCGCAATTGGTCCCTTCGAGGGAAATGCCGACTCTCGGAATGCCGGAGTTGGGGCCCCTCAATAAGGCAAGTTACGGGATCGTAAGGGCCTTTATGGGACTCTACGGCGGATTCTTAAACGAATGGCGCACAAAAACCCTCGGGCTTGGGAAGGCTCCGCGGTTCGGCGGCCTGCACCATATGGCCGACGGTACTCCGGTGCCTGTTCTGCATTGTTTTAGCGAACACGTGGTTCCGAGACCGACGGATTGGCCCGAGTGTGCTTACGTTACGGGATATTGGTTCCTCGAGGATGACCTCAAACCCTCAGAAGAACTTGCCGCTTTTCTCGAAACGGGTGATCCGCCCGTTTATGTTGGTTTCGGCAGCATGTCCGGACGCAAACCTGAAAAGGTAACAAAAATAGTCGTCGATGCATTGAAGGCAGCAAACGTGCGCGGAATTATCGCGACCGGGTGGGGCGGACTCGCGGACACGGATCTCCCCGATTCAATACTCAGGATCAAACAGGCACCGCACGAATGGCTCTTTCGTCGAGTCGCCGCTGTCGTACATCACGGCGGCGCCGGCACGACCGCGGCCGGCCTCCGCGCTGGACGTCCGACCGTGATCTCCCCATTTTTTGGCGACCAGGGGTTCTGGGGAAAGAGAGTCTATGATCTGGGAGTCGGCACCATACCGATCCCGCAGCGAAAATTAACCACTGAGAAACTGACCAAAGCGATTCGCGATGTCACCGGCAGTGCTTCGATCAGGGCGAAAGCGAAAAGAATCGGTGAAATGATCGCCTCCGAAGACGGTGTCGAAAAGGCAGTCTCGATCATTGAGCATCTTGGCCCCGAAAAGCCTTGCCAACCGCGTTCGAAACCCATAATCTCGCAGCATGGAATTCAAAATCGAAGAGGTAGAGGACTTTAAGGTCATCGGGATTTCGGTGCGGGTTAACATGAATACAGCCGGAGAGTTGATAGGCGGTTTGTGGCAGCGGTGGTTTATGGAAGGCCTCGAAGCGAAGATCCCGAATAAGGAATCAAACGACAAATACAACATTTACACCAATTACGAAGGGGATCACACAAAGCCATACACATGCTTTCTGGGATGCAGGGTCAGTTCGGTTGAGAAAATACCGGATAAGATGCAGGCGATTGAAATCAAAGGGGGCAAGTATGCGGTTTTCGATGTGCATGGCAAGATCCCCGATGTTGTACTTGAGACGTGGAGTAGGATTTACGAGACGAATGAATTCGAACGGCGGTTCGCGGCCGATTTCGATGTCTATGGCGAGGCCGCGTCGAATCCTGAAGATGCCCGGTTGAAGACCTGTGTTTCCATCAAATAAGAGTGAATCGTGCATCGTGAATCGTAAATCATGAATAGAAAATAGTTTTTTGGGAGTTTCTGTTTTCTTTCCTATTGACGATCTACGATTCACTATTTAATAATCCCATGAACATAGAAGAAATAAGATCATTTTGCCTGTCGCTCCCGCACGCAACGGAAGACGTTAAATGGAAAATCGACCTTTGTTTTTGTGTCGGAGAAAAGATGTTTGCCGTGGTAGGTCTTGAACCCGGTCCGACCGTTGGTTCGTTTAAGTGTACGCCGAACAAATTTGCTGAATTGATCGAACGCGAGGGCATCGTTCCGGCTCCATATGTCGCCCGTTACCATTGGGTAGGGCTTGAACGGTTTGACGCCCTTGGGGATGACGAGTTTCGGGAACTACTCAGCAAATCCTATGAACTCGTCTATGAAAAATTGCCAAAAAAGGTGAGGAACGGACTAGAAGCTGAAAACTGAGAACGGCTTGCGTTCCTTCATCGGATGCCTGGCGCTTAGTCATTATTCTCTGAACTCGATCCCAGCTATCGAAAAGGATCACCCATGAACAAAACAATCATACAGACGCCGACACCCGGTCTCAAAAAAAGTGAGGAATTTTACACGGGGCTCGGATTTAAGAAACTCAGCGAAGAACCCGTTCTTTTTACAGACGGGAAGTTTATCCTCGAGATCAATCCCTCACGCACTGCGAGGGCGGGAATCAAGATCTTTTCCGCGGACTGGTCGGAAACGGTGGAAAAGCTGCGCGAAATGACAGCAATAAACGAGACTGAGACGGAAATTGTAGTGAGCGATCCGAACGGCGTTTGCATTTATCTCGTCGAGGCCGTCCTCGAACATGACACCGGCGAGGAATCATTCGGTGCGACCGGCAACTTCGCGGGAATCAGCATCGAAGCCGTCGATGTCGAACGGACCGTGTCTTTTTGGGAGGCACTCGGATTTAAGAAGGGCATGGGTGATATGTCCCAGGGTTGGGCCGTTTACTCGAACGGGAGTGATGTCGATGTTTCTATAATGAAGACCGGCATGTGCCCGCATCTCTTTTTCAATCCCGGGCTGACTTTCTTTAATAGCGGGAAGAACCTCGACAACATTGCCCGACTCCGCGAAGCGAATATTCCGATTACCGAAGAAATTACCTTTTTCAACAAAGAAGGGATCGTCGACAATGTGATAATCAACGACCCCGGCGGACTCGGTTTCTTTGTCTTCAATGACTAGGATCCATATTACAATTATCAACGATCATTTATCGTATTTCTCTCTCCAACGCTGTATCCGCTCTTTTTGGATTCTCGCAGATCAATGATAATTGTTATTTGATCATTGATTCCCCGGGTACATATCGACTTTTTGCGTCGCGATATACCAATGATTCCCGCAGGGATCCTTTACACCGCCGGACCTCTCGCCATAGGGCATATCGGTGACCGCGGAAATCGACTCGCCGCCGGCGGCCAAAGCCTTTGCGAAGACGGCATCGGCGTCCTCAACATATAGGTGGATCGCAATTTCACGCGCCGGATATTCGTCGCCGCTTACCTGGCTCCCTTCGATCATCGCTCCGTAGACCTTCGCTGCGAAATGTCTCAAAACACCCGCTTCCTCGTGATCGTCGACAATCTCGGCATCGAACGCCTCTTTAACGAACCGTAGGAACTTTCGTCCGTTTTCAACCTGAAAATAGGGGGTAACGGCGGTAAATCCGTTGGGAATATGACCGATCTTTTTTGTTTCTGATTTCATAATCGCTGTAATCCAATTGAAAATATGGAAATGGAAAGTGAATTGTAAATCGATACACCTGTCACTCGTCAACCGTCACCTGTTCGGGGGTCACCCGACCGGTCACATCCCTTTCCGCGAACGACTTAAACGCATCCATGTGTTTTCGGGTCTGGGACTTAAAAGCCCCGGGAATAAAAAATCCCATTACCTTCATCATAAAGCTTGTAAATTCAAACTCGCACTGCTGTGTCATACGTGTCTGGTCATTCCCAACGCTCTCAAAGCGGTTCATCACCGTGTTAAAAACCCCTTCTGCCTCGTAAGTTCCGCCGAATTCATCGGGAAGATTCTTTGCCGTGATGGTTTCGATCATCTCGATCTTCTTCTTCCCCATCTGGAAGACGAGTTTTGCCTTGGCACCTATCTCCCCGGGGGTGCCGCTGATCGGCTCGAACGAAAGCAAGCCATCCATCCATTCCTTCAAGTTCTCTGGGTCGTCGAATTTCGATATCACTTCATTTACCGGTCGGTCGATCACTGTGTCCACCACGTATTTCATTTTTTACCTCAATTTCGACAAGGAAAGGAGATTCCCATCCTGATTTCTTAACCAAGCGGCGCGTGCTCACGGCGCTTCCCGAATACAGAGTCCATTTTGCTCGAAACAGGGAAACCTCGCAAAAGACAGACCCTTCGATTTGAGATCGTTGATCTGCTTTTCGACATCGACAACCCGCCAACCGTGCACCGTCTGTTCTTGTGCCACGAAACCCGGAAACTTTTAGGACGCGCAAAATCGTTCGGTTCAAATCAAACACGACCGCAAAATCGTCGTCGGAAAGACAATGCAGGCCCGGTAAGCCTTCGTCAAACCGGAACGCTTCTTCCCCTCGCCGTTGCCGCAAAACATGCCGGCGTCGCATCTTTCAGCATGCTCTAACCTTGCTCGGTCAGCGTAATTATCGCAAACGTCGCGCCTGCCGGATCGGTGATCACCGCCATCCTGCCGGTATTCGGGACATCCATTGGTTCCCTCTGGACAGTCGCACCTTTTTCTTTCGCCAGTCGCACGATTTCGTCGACGTCATCGACCGAGATATAGGTCATAAAGTGCGGCGGAACATCGTGACCGCCTGTCATTTCGGGATTCAACTCGTACATCCCGCCGACATCGTATCCGCGGCCGTCTTCAAAATGCCGGTATTCAAAATGCGGGTTTTTATCCGATCGGATCTTCCAGCCAAAGAGCTCCGTGTAAAAAGAATCGGCCTGCTCCAGGTTTGTCGTCGCGACTTCCGTCCAGCAGATTTCCCCGTGTTTTGGCCGTTCCTGCTTCTTCGCAGATGTTTGATCCGACATAACCTTACCTCCAGTGTTCGTTTTGGTAAAGATACTCCAGATACCGGGCGGTATCAACACTTTTCAGGCGGGCATCATTCGGGACGGCAGACAGGCACACGGGTACCACGAGCGGCAGCCTCTAAAGCACTCTTAAAAACATCCTATTAAATTGTGATTTGGGGGTTAGCTGTCTATTTGGTCAAATCCACCACTTCAGCATCGGGTGCCGCGTTTCGAACCGCGCGGATACCCTTGGCCATTGTCGCGTTGCTGGCATACTGCTGGCTCTTGCCTATTACCTGACCGTTTTTGGCTTTTAGAACAAAGTAGGGCTTGCCGTTCTTCGCGACTTTTCGATCAAAGCACTTGTCATCGCTGCAGTGGTTTTTCACCGACTTGATACCGTTGGTCGCCGACATGCGCTTATCATAAAGTTGACTGCTAACAATCACCTGATTGTTACCCGCCTTTAAGTTAAAACGGTATTTTCCGTTTTTTGACATCAACAATTCGAACTTTCCTGCCATTCAGTTTCTCCTGAAATTTTCTGATTTAAAACGGAGGAAGCATACCACACCCTCCGGGGAAACTTAACCGGCAACTGCGTTCCGGACTATCGCCAAGCACCCAGAATCAAACCGATGACCGCGAAGTACACAGTAATGTAGCCGGTATTGATCAGCATGTGTTTGATTGACCTCATTTCAAACAGCGAAATGATCACATATGACGTGACGGCCCAACCGACACCAGCCAACAAACCGGCGGTGAGTCCCCATTTCCAATCGGTCCCGCCGTCGGCCAGAAAGAACGCAAGGTTATAGGAGATCACCCACGCCAGTAGAAACGAGAGCCCAAAATTCTTGAGCGGCTGGGCCTTTTTGAGATCATCGTCCGAAAGCCCCGTTTCCTTTTGCCAGGCCCTCGAAAAGAGCAGCGGAGACCACCAGAAGGCGCCAATCACCAGGCTCATCAGCGCACAAACAAAAACAGCGATATGATTTACGTTTTCCATAGTGAAAACGAGTCTAATCTGTCGCTGATTTCGAGTATTGGAAAAAAGTTACCTTTATGAAACAGGAACGTAATTCAATGCGCCGTTCTTGCGCCGGGAATAATCGACGGGAGTAAAACCTGAAAACGACTTAAAATCGTTGATAAAATGTGCCTGGTCGTAATAGCCGCAATCGAGAGCGATACTCGCCCAGTCGAGATCCCGGTCTTCTATCTCCGTCACCGCTTTCTGAAACCGCATGATCCTGAGATACGACTTAGGAGAGACCCCGACGTCCTTTTTGAAGACGTTGATAAAGTGCTTCTTTGAATAACCGACTTCGCCGGCCAGCTCGGTCAGGCGGGTTAGCGTCGGATCGCCGATAATTCTCGAAACGCCGTATTCGACAAACGGCCGCGGCTCGAAGCGGGGCCCTAGTAGTTTTAACAAGAAATCCTCGGCCAACGAAAATCTCTCAATTCCGTTTCGCGCATCCGCGATTTTTTCCCGCAATACACCGATCGCGCCCGGCCAAATCAAGTCCGCTTCGACCACCCGATCTCGAATTTCGTCCATCGGGAACGGGAAGAACGGATGGGCCATTCCCTTTTTAAAGATCATCACAAACATTCGCGAACCGGAACCCGAAGGAATCGTAATAGGCCTGGTCCTAACCCCGCTCGCCCATACGCTCTCGCACTTCTGGATCTTGCTCAGTGTTTCGTTGTCATAGATGTACTGAGGTTTTCCAAAAAGTTCAAAAACGACCTCGACATTGCCATCCGGCAAGAACCTGTCGATTAGGTGGGTCGTTACATGATCTTCGAAATAGATAAAACTCTCGACGTACCTTGATAACGCACCGTTCGGAATATGGTGTTCGAAATTCATATCAGCACTTAGCCGTCTTTCGCTTCTTGCCGATCGCCCCCCTCTTCTTGATCTTCTCAATGTATTCTGGTGCAAAAGGTACTTTGCAAGCCGTACCGTCCATTTCGACCTCGACCTTGCCAATGGCCTTTGCTGTCCTTACGGCATCGGCGGTGAGCGCCTTTACATATGAAGCGGCAGCAATAACAAACCCGTTCATCGTGTATCTGACACGGTTAGGGGATGAGTGAATCTCTTTTTCAACTCGCTTTAGGAGCGATTTGAGTTTACCCAGGTCCATTTCCCCGTCAGGCCGGGTTGCCACCAG
This sequence comes from Acidobacteriota bacterium, assembly GCA_029862725.1. Taxonomy (GTDB): domain Bacteria; phylum Acidobacteriota; class Blastocatellia; order Pyrinomonadales; family Pyrinomonadaceae; genus Aridibacter. The sequence continues at coordinate 11,398 of JAOTWT010000020.1, forward strand.
GGATCCAATGGTCGCCCAACCTGCCGATGCGACATGTGCCCGGCCTGAGTCGATCCATTCCAACGCGAGATCCCAACCGTGTTTGCTCTCCGCAGCTACCCACGGAACCGTATACTCCGCAATCATATGCCAGTTAGCATCCCTCGCCCATTTCCTTAAGACAGTCTTTGTCATCTTTCCGCCGTCGGCGACAAGGCCTGCCAAATACATCGCGTCGCCGTTTCCTGACTCGTAGAGATCGAGTGCGAGGGCTTGGTCACCCTTTATTTTTTTGGCGATCGTTTTCATATCGGCCACTTTGACACCAAAAATCGGTTCCCGCGCACCGCGCTTCATTAACTGTCTCTTTGTCGCTTCGCTCCCAAATGCCTTAAGTTCTTTCAAAACCTGATTTCTCGTCATTCCATACCTCACGGTACAAATCATTCATCGCAACTTACCTTTGTAAATGCAAAGTCAAGTCCGCTGCTGTCGTCTTCGACCCGTGCGCCCAGCTTGTCTTTTCCATCGAGGAAATAGATTACTCTCTTTGGAAAATCATGCTGTTTGTTCTCAAAAACGACTTTCTTCTTTTTTAGACTTAAAAGCCTGAACCCTGTTTCATTGGCCGCCCCCGAGGGCCTCGCAACAAAGTAAACACCATTGTCACGGGACTCGATCCTCATATACTCAAATGCCCTCACCTTTCCATCGCGAACGGTCCTGTTGGTTCCGATCATCATTCCGAACGGTCTCGTCCATTGTTCGGAGATGAATGAATCGGCGTTCTTTCCGTTTTGCTGCCAGCAACCAGCCATCCATTCGAGATCCTCTACCAAAGTATCCGAGTCCTGCGAATAAACCGCTCCGGTAACACCAATTGTTAGAATGAGACAAAAAATCAAAATCCTCGTAAGTTTCATATAATCCTCCAAATTCTCTTTTTACGGAATCTAGAGCAATTGAGGCTGAACCGATTGTACAAAATAGACATCACGCAACAAAGAATTCCGAAAATTCGCCCCGGTCGCTCAGAAACGCCTGCGGAGACTTCCCGGCAATGGACCTGAACTCGCGGATCATGTGCGATTGATCGCTGAATCCATGTAGGTAAGATTGTTCAGTCAAGCTAGGGGCCGGAATTCTGTCCAACCCGGCGACTAGCCTCTGAATCCTCGTCAGCCTCGCCAAAAACTTTGGGGTAAGTCCAATTTCGCGTTTGAATCGTCGCTCAAGTTTCTTTACAGATACACCGAGCCTTTCAGCTGCCGCGCCGATCCGTATTCCTGACGGATCGGAATCGATCATCGAGAGAGCGCCCTTGATCTCATCGCTGACGGCAACCGGATCACACAACTCCCTTTCAAAAGCCTCTTCAAAAATCGTGATCCTTTCTTTATCGCTTGCCGCGCCGAGCATCCTCTGTTCCAGGTTCACTCCTCTTTTGCCAAAGACGGAGGAAACCGATTCGATCCTGCCGGTCATTGTCTCGACATTTTCGCGTAGCAACGGAAATAGTCCAAAGGGCCGGAACCGGACACCGAACAGGTCTATCGAGCCGGATGGCATTACCTTCACAACGGATTTCATCTGGCCGACGACTATCGAAGTCGGCTGGATTTCGAGCTTTTGGCGATAGAGTCTTCGAAAAGACGGTCCTAAATTGAAGACAAACTCCGGACAGCCGTCCGGAATTATCGGCTCAATATCGCCACGCGGATTCTCCTCGCCCGTAAGCGTCCAGTAACACTTGATCAGGTCACCAAAATGGTTTGCCGGCGCAATTTCAGTGTATTTCATCAAACGAGAGCTATGATACGCGGATCAGTTTGTTTTTAACAAACTTTTTTACCGAGATATTGTTGGCAAGTTTGAGAGCGCGGCCGTAAGCAACAGCGGCGTCTTCGATCCTTCCGGTCTGCTCGAGGAATTCGGCGGCGGTAAGATGGAACGGATAATAGTTATCGAGGCTGCCGTTTTTTAACGCCTCGAGCTCAGTAAGAGCGGATTCCGGCCCCCGCACTTTTCCAAATGCGTAGGCCCGGTTTAGAGCGACTATTTCGGACGGCCGAAGCTCCAGCAACTTATCGTAAGAACGCAGAATCAACTCCCAGTCTGTATTTTCAAAACTATCCGCGACTGCGTGCTGGCAAGCGATTTCGGCCTCGAGATGATATTCGCTTATCTCTTCTCCGGACGCGGACTGGCGGAAAAATCCAAGTGCCTCGACGATCATCCGGCGGTCCCATTGGGTCCGATCCTGTTCGGAAAGGAGGCTCGGAATACCGCTGCTATGCGATCGCGACGATAGACGGGACGCTTGAAAAAGGAAAAGCGCCGCCAAAGCATTAACTTTTGGGGAATGAGTGACCGGGTGAGACGCGAGAAACTTCACCAGCCGTATAGCTTCGAAGCACAAGTCTTTTCGAATCAGCTCTTTTCCCTCGGTGGCCATATATCCTTCGTTGAACATCAGGTAAAGAACCTTCAAGACCGCATCAAGCCTCGTCGGCAGACTTTCCGGTCCTGGAATTTCAAAATGACCGCGGTGTTTCTTGAGACTTTGTTTGGCCCTTACGAGGATCTTGTCGATCGCCGTCTTTTTCGCCAAAAAAGCACTTGCGATTTCGCGGTTGTTGAATCCGCCGACGGTTTTGAGCGTAAGCGCGATCTGGCTGTCTTTTGGTATCGAAGGATGGCAGCAGGCGAAAATCAAACGAAGACGCGCGTCTGAAATCTCGTCGTCAAAGAAAACGGAGTCCTCGGCGAGCTTGACGTAACGATCCGTTTCGCGAAGCTGATCATCAAACGCCACGGACTTGTTGTCCCTGCGAAGCTGATCGAAAAGATGGTTTTTCGCGACCTGTATCAGCCATGCGGTCGGTTTTTCGGGGACGCCCTTGATCGCCCAGCTCTTCAGTGCCTTTACCAATGCTTCCTGAATCGCGTCTTCGATCTGATCGATGAGCTCAAATCCGAATATCTTCGATAGCACGGCAACCATCTGCCCGGCATTGTGCCGAAGCAAATGGTCAACCGACATCCGAACATCTTTATGCGCGTTCATTTGATGAATCAATGTTCGTCAATCTCGCGAAGCTCGATCCAACCGCCGTATTTCAAATGAGGGCAGGTTTTTGAGATTTCAACGGCCTCAGCATAATCCGCGGCTTTGATGGCAAAAAATCCTCCGAGGGCCTCCTTAACCTCGGCATAGGGACCGTCGGTGACGCGAATCGCCCCGCTCTCAATTCGAATGTGCTTACCACCTTCGTCGGCGAGCTTTTCGCCCCCGATCAGACGTCCATCGGCTTCGATGGAGTTTTTCCAACTCATGTATTCTCCTATCACGGCTTGTATTTCCTCGGCGGAAAATTCTCCATCTTTACTGGTTTGGCTGTGTAGCAACAACATATATCCGGGCATCTATTATCTCCTTTTCAAAATATTTAATCTGCGTGTTTCATTTCATAAACGAATTGGAGATCGTGATTTGGACAATAATATCAGTCAAACTGGGACTTAAATTGTTCGAATTCCACCTTTAATGCTTCTACATCCGCTTTCAGTTCGTCGATCTCTTTTCTGTAATCGGGTCGATTAGAACCGGCAGCAGTGGGCGTCGGCGCGAAGATACCGCTTTCGGGTATTTCGACTTCGCCGCACAGGAGATGGGCATATCTCGACTCCTTCTGGCCCGGCTGCCTGCCGAGATCAACCACGAGCGCCTCATCGCGTTCCCGGAGTGCGCGCAGGGTTTCTTCGACATGTATGATGTCAGCAAAGCCGTA
>JAOTWT010000411.1 GCA_029862725.1 Acidobacteriota bacterium
TTGAAGCTTGAAAAATAGAGCCTGAGCGTGTCCAATTCGCCCTTCCAGGATCCGCCTGTTTTCCATGATCCTCCGGTCTTGACTCCCCCAGCTCGCACTATGCCGGAATCTTTTTCTTCTGATTCACCGTTTTGGTTTTCGTCCCAATCTGTTTGTGAATCCGTATGCCCTTTCTGATTCCTGAGTTCCTCAATGTCCGATTTGGACCTTGAATATCGGGCTTTTACCTCCAGGCATTCCCCGAAGACCGGCTCTCGAGTGCATCTCGCAGTAATCCTGGTAAAACAATCAATGAAGCCGAACCAGTGCGGGTAATCGTAAAAGATCTCCGTATTCTTGTAGGTATTGATACTCACCTCAAACGAAATTCTGGACCACGGAAAGAAAACCGACGCCCCCTCCGAATATTGAAAATCAGATCCGACATAACCGGTGCATACGACGAAGTGTTTGTGAGTTGCGATAACTTTTGAGCATCGCTTTGCGACCCGCTTCAGAAATTGGGCTAATTCCTTGGTAGCCAAATCGTTGATTGTCTTACTTTTTGTCATACTTTGTCGATACGATTCGCACTCATTCTTCAAGGTGCACGCGAAATCGTAGATATCGGTTGTTTGTTCGAAAAAATACGTCTGCGATTTCCAATGTGCAAATACCAAGAGCTTTTCAAACACGATTCTTGTGAGATTGTGCTTATTTAAACAACAAATCTTGAGAAGCGTCTTGCCAAGTCCGTCGACCGCCGCTGCGATACTGGCCGCTTTTGCTTTCTTTTTCGATTTGCCGCGCTTGTTTTTGCGATCCGGAAGCAAACTTCTCAAATCTACCGCACTCAGATCGACCGATCTTCCGCCGACCCTAAAATCGATTTGATAACGGGTAAAATCGCACACTATTTGCTTCGCTACGGTCCTTGGGTTCGATTCTGGATTCAGGATCAGAAAACGCAGGGGATCCTCGTAATTCCATCCGGATTGTGGAATGAATCCTTCCGAACTGACTAGGAACTGTGTGCAATCTCTAAATTCGTATCCAACCTCCACCAAATTCATCGCGCAATTGTCGAAACCCAAAACTGCAAAGTTTTCCTGAGCCGGCAAGAACTGCTTGCAACGCTGAATAACCCCTTTCAGGCGCCTTAGTGAGAGGCCGCCCGGAGGTTTTTCATCATACATCAATGTTTTGCCGCGAAAAGCATCGCCATGACCGGAGAGGATCAGCATATAGTTATTCGCAATAAGTTTTTTATCCCTTATCGCATGCTTTACAAATCTGGTTATGCTTCTGCCCACATTAATGCTGTCGACAGACTCGTCTTCGCCACTCGATCGCCCGTAATCCCATATATCGTCAATTGGATTATTACCGTCGAACAAATAATAGCGGGTTTCCACGCGCGGGTGTCCACTGTCAAAACAGGCATAAATGTTGATGTCATCACTGTTGATTTGACCGGCAACTTTGAGCCCTTTTAGGGCCGTTACCATTTCCTCGCTTAGGTTATTGTCACCAGCAAGGTAGACAAGAACAGTCCACTTCTTTTTTATACCGTGCGGCTCGTCGCACGGACCCGTTTGAGAGTCCTTGGGTTGGTAATCATAATCCTGGCCTTGCTCGGCATTCCGGGCGTCGTCGTCTTGAACCGGTTGTTCATGATTTTGTGCTGCGCTAGACATTTCTGACCTCCATTTTGACTGAGATTTGTAAGGATCCAAACGTGGAACGAAAATCCGATGGCACTGATGCATCAGATTATTGTGGCGGAGCCAGAGGGAGCACAATCTCTGGAGAAAAAACAGCCACTTACTCGCCGACCGTTTCACAACTCGCGGCGAACACTGTCCGATCTGTTGGGCAATTTTGGGATCGCGCCAATTGTATACCGTGTCCTGTTCGAAAATCAAGAATTAATCTGGGTGGTGAATTATGCTGGGGAATTGGATTCCAAACCCCATGAGAGCGATAAGGTCATTCGTACGCTTCGAATTAAGTCGAAATTGATAGGCTTCTATATTTTAATCACTCAACGCGTCCGTCGTCCCATTGAACGGATCTAAACTTAAACATTTCATAGGTTTAGGAGTTTAGTACACCAACGAAAGTTTTCTTGACATCCTTGGCGCGATTGGAATAGTGTGATCTCAATTATTACAGATCGGTTTGAGTTAAAGGTCGAAGATTGGTTCCTACTCAACTAAGCCAAAAATACCGCGGGATACCAAATTGAATCTCAAGCTGGTGATACCAGAACTTGAGATCGAAGAAGAACAAAAGCTAACCTAGCAAAGTAAACCCGATCGGGTTGAATTCATCGTTTCTGTACCGGTCGGTTACGGGAGAGGCAAGAAAAGAAATCTGTTAAGTTCTTGTATTTAAGGGTGAAGAGGAAAGCGGTCCGCTCCGAATTAAACGATGAACGAAATATTCATAAGTTACGCCCACGAAGACAGCGGCGTCGCGAGGAATCTCGCGAATGCGCTGATGAAATCGCGGATACCGGTTTGGTGGGATCCCGATATTCAAATCGGACAGCCCTATGCGCCGGCGATCAAAGCGGCGCTGGGACGCGTTTCAGCGGTGGTCGTACTTTGGTCCCGAAGCTCAGTGGGTTCCGATTGGGTAATCGACGAAGCGAGGACCGGTTTGAACCGCGGCGTGTTGCTGCCTGTGCTGATAGACAATGTGACGCCGCCGTATGAGTTTGCCGCGCTCGACTGCGCGAACCTGATCGGTTGGGCCCCAAACAAGCCGCATACCGAGTTCGAACAGATCCGAAAAGCGTTGCTCAACGCCTCAGGCGCGGGAGGCGGCGCTGCCCACGGCGCGTGGCACGCTGAAATGCTTTCGCGCGATACGATCGGCGTCCAGCTCGATCAAGAGCGCCACACGGTCCAATATACAAAGGGTCACATCTATGTGGACGGCCTGCTGGTACAGGAAGGCCTCGCCTCGGTTATTGCGCGGCGCGATTTCCGGTTCGAACTTTCCGACGGGCCACAGACCTACATGGCGGAATTGAGCATCTGGGTGACCGCGTTCCGAGGGGACGTGAAACGGATGGAACTCAACGTCGGCGGTACCGCCTTGCGTTTGGACTAGCACTCGTCTGTTTCCAGGATTCCGGGGCCGCCTTCCCACATTTTCTTGACACGGTTTGATCAACTCAAATATGTTACGCCTATGTTGATTTGGACGGTAGGATATCGATTAACGGCTCTCAAGGAACCAACATGCCCAAACCACTCTGTTTTATCTTAATGCCCTTTGGCCAGAAGCGTGACGCTAGCGGCCGTACGATCGATTTCGACCGGGTCTACGAGGACCTTATCAAACCCTCGATCGAGGACGCAGGGATGGAACCGATCCGCGCCGACGAGGAACAGACCGGCGGGATCATACACAAACCGATGTACGAGAGGCTCGTCCTGTGCGAGTTCGCAGTAGCCGATCTGACGACCGCCAACGCCAATGTGTTCTATGAGTTAGG